>JANXYE010000474.1 GCA_025350285.1 Chloroflexota bacterium | reverse complement strand
TGAACATCTGGCCGCTCTGCTTCGGCGCGGGGATGCCCGTACCGATGGTCTGGAGCGTCTTACCGCGGCGGTCGGCGCGGAAGATGAAGTTCCCCACGTTATCGACCAGCCAGACGTTGTCCGCGTGGTCACAGCGGATGGAGTGGGCCCAGGTGTACTGGGTGCCGAGCCACTTCTTCATCGGGTTGCCGTAGGGGTCGATGATCTCGGTGAGGCCGGCGAATGGGTTGTCGTTGCCCCACATGTGGACGACGTTGCCTTCGCTATCGAAGACGAGGACGGGCATGTTGCCGCGGTTGAAGACGTAGACGCGGTCTTCGCTATCGACGGCGACGGAGGTGGCCTCTCGCAACCAGAGACCGTGGGGGATCTTGGCCCAGAAGGGGACCGGTTCGTAGCGGGTTTCGGACGTGACGGGAGCTGGGGGCATGGGTTCTCCTCCAAGGTGGTGACCGCGGCGACGGACTAGAAACGGGCGGGCGTTCCGAACTCTTTCGCCCAGCCCTGGAAGCGTTCGACAACTTCCGGGTGGTAAGGGATGCCGCGCGCGGAGCGTTCGACGAGCGTCTCGGCCATGCGCAGGCCGGCGTACTCGACGCGCTCGTGCCCCGGCGCGGGAGGAGTTTCGCGGAGAGCGCGAAGGTAATCGTCCATCTGCGAGCGGAAGGTGGCGGCATCCGTGAAGGCGGCGACGTTGAAGGCGAGGAAGTGGTGCGACACGTTGCGCCCGGCCGTGATGCCCGGGCCGGTGCCGGCGAGGAGCCCGCAGAGGATATCGACCATCATCGCGAGCGAGTAGCCCTTGTGTGAGCCGATGTCGCGCGTGGCGCCGACGGGGAGCATGAGAAAGTCGTCCGGGACGGGTGATTCTTCCATCACCGGGGTGCCGTCGGGGGTCGCGATCCAGCCGCCGGCGATGTTCGTGCCCAGGCGGCGGGCGAGGCGGATCTTGTTCCCCGCCACGGAGCTCATGGAGGCGTCGAAGATAAATGGCGCTTCGATGTTTGCCGGAGCGGCGACGGCGAGGGGATTGAGGCCGACCATCGCCTTGGCGCCGAACGTGGGAGCGACCTGGAGCCCGCCGACGGTCATCGCCATCCCGACCATGCCGTATTCGAGTGCCATGGCGGCGTGGTAGCCGGCCGCCCCGAAGTGCCGGCCGTTGCCCGCTACGACGCAGCCAATGCCGAACTGGCGGGCCTTTTCGATAGCCAGGCGCATCGCTGGTGGTCCGACGACGAGCCCGAGGCCGCGATCGCTATCGATGTTCGCGATTGCGCCGAAGTCGGTGATCGTCTTCCAGGCAGGGGCGGGATTGATGGCGCCATCCTTCAAGCCCTGGATGTAGAAGGCCATCATGTTGCTGACGCCGTGCGAATCGATGCCGCGGAGGTCTGCCCAGATGAGGACATCGGCGGCCTGCTCGGCGTCGGCGGCGGGCATGCCGTTCGCGGCGAAGAGGTCTTCGACGGTGTCGCGCATAGCCTCCGCCGGGACTCGCAGGGCGAGGTGTTCCGGGACCTTGAATCGGCCTTCGGCCAAGGGGTGCTCCTTCCGGCCGGTCAGGCCAGTTCGTTGATGCGCGCGGCGAGCTTCGCGTCGCGGTCGGTGACGCCGCCCGCGTCGTGGGAGTTCAGGCGGATATCGACCGTGTTGTAGACGATACGAAGGTCCGGGTGGTGATCCATGACCTCGGCCGCCATCGCCACGCGCGTGACGAAACCGAAAGCCGTGATGTGGTCGGCGAACTTGAAGGTGCGGGTGATGGCGTCGCCATCGGCGGACCAGCCATCGAGGCCCGTGAGCGCCTTGGTGATTTGTGCCGGCGTGAACCTCGTTGCCATTTGGTGGCCTCCCAGCCGCCGGGTCCGCGGCGAACAGACGTTGTCCGTGCGTAGACCGGCCACGGGGATATTATGGGAACGCAGATGAGCTGGAAACAGGTGGGGCCCCCGCCCCCGCGAACTCCAGCGTGGGGCGATTCGGCGCGATCGGGAAACTCGCGCTTGAGCCGCCGCCGCTTTCTTGGCGTGGCCGGCGTTGGAGCCGGGGCTGCGGCGTGGTTGGCTGCCTGCGGCGGCGGTAAGAAGAGCACCCCTTCGACGGCGGATACGGCTCCTGGCGGCCCCGCGACGGCCGTGGCGGGCCGCAGCACGCCTACGGCCGCGCGGACGCCAGCTGGCGACAGGCGCGGCGAGATTCTGCGCTACACCGGCTTCGTGCAGGGCGATGGCGTGTACGACCCGCACAAGACGCAAGCGGGACCGTTCTACGGCCAGCAGGCACTGGTCTTCAGCAGGCTGCTCGCCTATGCCGACCAGGCGGAAGGTACCATTCAGCCAGACCTGGCCACCGGCTTCGAACAGCCAGACGCGAACACGTTTGTGTTCACCCTGAATCCGGCGGCGAAGTGGCAAAACAAGGCTCCGCTCGATGGCCGGCAGGTGACGCCAGAAGACGTAAAGTTCTCGATTGAGCGGCAGATGGCGGGCGATGGGTCGTTCGTGCGGAAATCCCGCTGGACCGAGATCGACGCCATGGACATCCCGGAGGCGGGCAAGCTCCGGGTGCGCCTCAAGACGCCGCTGGCGACGATGCTGAACGCGTTCGCCGATGTGAACTCGTTCATCGTGGCGCCGGAACTGGTGGCCGACGGGAAGGCGTTTGACCTGGCGAAGCAGGTTGGGAGCGGCCCATTCCGCTGGGTCGAGTGGAGCGAAGGGACGGGCGCAAGCGTCTCCCGCAACAACACCTGGCACGGGGGAGACGGCCGGCCGTACCTCGACGGCGTGAGCCTGCGGCAGCCGAAGGACCAGCGGGAGATTGAAAGCCAGCTACGGGTGAAGAAGCTGGACGCCGCCTTCGTCGGCCGACCGGTGGCGGAGACACTGAAGGCGAACATCCCCGAACTCAACCAGGTGGCCGTGGGGCAGTCGCTGTTCTTCGGGATGCGCTTCTTCAGCCTCCAGCAACACTTCAACGACCCGCGCTTTCGGGCGGCGCTGACGATCGCGGTCGATCGGCGGGCGATGATCCAGCGGTTCTTCTCCGGTTCGGGCGAAGTGAACCCGTGGGTTTCGTGGCCCGTGAAGAAATGGACGCTCCCACAGACCGAGCTGACCGCCCTCGCCGGCTACCGCCCGGGCCAGGCAGGGCGAGATGCGGACATCAAGGAAGCACGCGCGCTGCTCGCCGCCTACGGAGGCGAGAAGGTGACGTCGGACGGCCTCCCGCTGTTCGTCGTCGATGACGCCGAGGCCGCGCTCGGCATGGGCGCGTTGATCCGCGAGCAGGTGGCGGAGAACCTCGGGATCAAGGTCAACGTGTTCGCTTTTCCGATCGGGCAGCTGGTGGCGAAGCTCTTCACGAACGACGCGCCGTGGGTAGCGGTACCGGATACCGGGCCAATCGACCTGGACGATTGGCTCTACCCGTACTTCCATAGCGCGGGCGTGAAGAACACGTTCGCGCTGCGGGACGCGGAGATGGACGCGCTCATCGTGGCGCAGCGAACGGAACTCGACGCGGCGAAGCGGCGGGAGATCGGATTGAGCGCGCAACGCAAGCTGCTGGCCCTGAACCTCGGCGTCAACTTCGTGAGCGAGCGGCTGATCGCGCTTTCGTGGCCGTACGTGAAGAACTTCCCGGTGGACATGTCGGACGGCTACCAGCACCGTTTTGCGGATTGCTGGATCGACCGAAACGACGAGACCTTCCGCGGACGGACGGGCGTCATCGGTTAGCAAAGGTCACTCCGTGGAGAGCGCCTCGCCGCGACTGAGACGAGCGGCGATCTCAAAGGTCTGGTTCGTCGCCCGCACCGTTGGCGCGTGGGCCGTGAGGAATCGTGTCGCTCCAAGGAGGATGTGATCGCCCTCCGGGCGGCCGGCGAAGTTCCGGTATTGACGGACCGCCGCCTCATAAATCTGAAATGAGTGGAAGCCGGTGTCTTCACGCAGAAGCGCCTGGCCGAGGCCACTGATGAGCACATCGTGCTCGCCCTGAGCTATCAGGTCGGCCGCGACCACAGCCGATTCATCGACACGACCCTGCTGATCGAATTCGGCCAGCAAGTCGTTCGTTGTTCGTTTCGCCCCGAGGGGACGCGGGAATGGATGATTCGGCACGTTGAGGAAGCGCTCAAGATAGACCGACATGGCGCCGTCAAGGATGCCTCGCGCCAGTTCAAGCGAAGGCGCACGCCGGATCGCCTGATCGACAGCGTTCGTATACGTGAACGAGTGATGGACGCTGTCCCAATCGGAGAACTCGTTGGACGTACTGAAGTGGACTGGCCTCAAGGCGGCCGCGTACGCCACCGACGCGGACAACGCACGCAGCGGGACACCCTCGCGGACCAGCCCCAGGATGGCCCGCAACGACTCGGCCGGTTCCGCGTTGAGGATGGCTTCGGCCAGCGCACCGTGCCCATCCCAGCCGGCGAGCCGCTCGCGACCCTGGGCGGTGGCGTCGGCCAGTTCGGCGCTCGCCTCTCGAATCAGACGGGGAATATCAACAGGGTGGCGCCAGGACGAGGTCTCTTCCATACGCTCCGCCGAAACGATGTCCGGCACGAGACTGGGCAGGATCGCATCGGCGTTATCCCAGCCAATGTGGTCGAGGAGCTCGCACGCCTTGTTGGCGAAGTCGAGGGCGTGTCCCGTATCCATGAAGAGGTGGTCGGTGCAGGCGGAGAACAGCATGTCCGCCAGTTGCCGGGGAGACATACCCTGGGCGATTGCGGTGCGAAGACAACGCTCAGCGGCCGACCCGCCGCGGCTGTCGGCGAAGTTCCGGAACCAGGCCCGGAACACCTCCGACCGACGCTCGGTTGTCGTGAGCGGCGCAAGGTCGAAGCTCGGTGGCTGGCCCGCCGTGTTCCGGGCCACGTGGATAACGCCGTGAAAGAGCGCACGGGCACGGTCCGCATCCCGAAGCACCGGCTGAATGTTCGCCATGCAGGTAAGGATCGAGAGCCCGTCGGCCCAGCCGCGAGCACGATTGCGCACGGCGAAGAGGGCGACCCTCTGCAGAACGTCGTTTGCGCCACCTGTCGTAGTCAGCCCAATAACAGCCTTGGCCATGACCAGGCGGATGTCCTGCTCCATCGCCTCGTCCAGCTTTCGAAGCCAGTGCGCGCGGCGGTCTGAGGCGATCGGCCGGGGATCGAGCCAGACCTCCCCGTCACGGATCTCTACTGGAAACGCGTCCACGTCATCGGCGAACGGGTCGAAGGTGCAACCGCCCGCCACGTCGAACCGGGCATGGTGCCAGTGGCAGGTCAGGATGCCGTCATCGACCGACCCGCGACTCAGCGGAAAGCCCATGTGCGGACAGCGATTGTCGATCGCGTAGACACCGCCGTTGTGGAGGAGGACCAGGATCGTCCGGTTCTCGGCCGAGACGACCTTCATCGACTCGTGCTTGAGGTCCGCGAGGGTGCAAACGCGGATGAGGGTGGGTGCCGCCGTTGTCATGGAAGTCTCCGGGAAGGGCTTGTGCCTCGCCGGTTACGCTACAACCTCAAGTGCACTTGAAGTCAACAGCCGGTCAGCCGTCGAGGCGGAGCAGTTTCGCCGCCGTCCCACCGAGGATGGCGACTCGCTCAGCGTCGGTCAGCTCCGGCGTGGCGAGGATGTGATCGACAGCCGTGGCGGTCCAGGGGAAGGGGTAGTCCGTGCCCAGGACGATCTGGCTGGAGCCGGTTTCGGCGACCAGGTGCCTGAGCCCCTCGGCGGTGAAGACCAGTGAATCGAAGTAGAGCTGCTTCAGGTACTCGGTGGGCTTCTTCCGAAGCGGCGTGAACCGGGCGGGGAAAGTAAGTCCGCCAGCGTTGGAGCGGGCGGCATAGGACGGCAGATAGCCGCCGCCGTGGGCCGCCAGGATCTTCAGGCCGGGGAACCGGTCCAGCGTGCCCTCGAAAATCAGGTGGGAGAGGGCAATCGTCGTCTCGAGCGGGTTGCCGATGACGTTTTCGAGCATCCCGTTGCCTTTGAGCCTGCTTTCCAACTCGGCGGTCCCCTGGGGGTGAATGAAGATGACGACACCGAGCTCCTCGGCCCTGGCCCAGAACGGGTGGAAGCGTGGGTTCGCCAGTTCTTCCCCGGCAACGCTCCCACCGATCAGGGCACCGCGGAGGTTGTACCGCTTTACGCCCTCTTCCAGCTGCTCGGCCGCGAGGTCCGGATGCTGCAAGGCGACCGATGCGAGGCCAACGAAGCGCTCGGGCTCGGAGGCGCAGAACTCCGCCAGCTTCTCGTTCTGCAGGCGGATAACCTCGCTCGCCAGGTCGCGGTCGGCCCCGTACCAGTAGGGGTTGATGCTCAGCGCCTCGACATCGATTCCCTGTTGATCCATGGCGCTGACGCGCGTCCGGTAGTTCGCCAGGAGGAGGGCCGGGAATCCGCCTTCCAAGCCGCTTTGGATACCCATCAGGGCCGCCGCCTCGGGCACGGAGCAGTGCGCGTGCATATCGACAACCCGGACGCGGTTGCCGGCGACCACTACTTGACGTGGCCGAGCCTGCGTTTCGGCCGATGCCTGGCCCACGCGCTCTCCCGCGCTTGTCATCGTCTCCGCTCGGCCGTTCGAACAGTCGCGTCCATTCTCGTGTGGTGGCCTTGAGGTCTGTTTCTTTGGGCTCTGGGGTCGATCCCCTGAGCCTGGACTGGGCGGTCTGCGCGACAGGAACTTCCGTCCCAATCCACTAGAAGCCGTTCTCGAGGAGCTTGCGGGCTATTTCTTCGGGGTCTGGGCGGTAGTCGCCGCTGGCGATCTCACGCTTGAGCCGGGCGATGCGCTCAGGACTCGCGCTCGAAGAGCGGCGAGGAGGGGCGGCGCCGCGCGGTTCGGTGGCCGGCCGAGAGGTCTTTCGCGCGCGAAACCGGACGATGTCGAAGACATCGCCGTCCGCTGGTGGCTCGGGATTCCGGTCACCCATTGTTCGCACCCCCGGAGTCATCATAGGGCGGCCCACATAGGGGCCACAACCAGCAAAACGTTGATGCACAGACTGCTCCGGCGAAGTTTACATTGACGCTCACAGGGAGAGTCGGCGGGGCGACCCCGGCCAACACCGTGCACGGCCGCCGTCGGCCTTCTCGCCGCCGGGAACGGCGTTACAGGTTGGTAACATGCGACCGTTCGCCGGCGACCGCTCAGGCGGCATCCTCCTGGGCCATGCGTTCGCGGAGACGAGCGATGGCCCGCGTGTGCAGCTGGCAGATACGCGTTGGAGACACATCCAGAAGGCCCGCGATCTCTTTCATGGTCAGCCCTTCGTCGTAGTACAGGCTGACGATAAGCAGTTCACGCGCAGGGAGGGCGGCGACTGCCAGGCTGAGGGCGGATCGCGTCTCGTGGAGGATAAGCCCGGCGCTGAAGTCGGCGACGGTATGGTCCGGCGGCACAACGGACCGAGCCGCTTCGCCGTCGTCCGCTTCGAACTCGAGGTCGAGGGAGATGGTCGCCCAGCTCGCCTCGCGGAGCATGGCGTCGTAGTCGTTGAGGCGGACGTCGAGGGCGGCGGCCATTTCGGCTCTGGTGGGCAGGCGGCCGAGGCCGTTCGTGAGGCCACAGAGCACCTGTTCGATGCGCCGGGCGTTTTGGCGAGATGTGCGGCTGAGCCGGTCCTGGCTGCGGAGGGCGTCGATGATGGCGCCGCGAATGCGTGTGATGGCGTACGTTTCGAACTTGACGCCTCTGCCCGCGTCGAAGCGGGCAAACGCATCCAGGAGACCGATCAGCCCGTAGCTGAGGAGGTCTTCGCGGTCCATGGTGACAGGGAGCTTCGGAGCGAGCCTGCCAACGGCGTACTTGATGAGTGGTTGATAGCGTTGAATAGCGGCCTCGCGCCCGACGTCGCGCGGCCACCCGTCCCCGAGATGGGACATGTGGGGGCACCTCACCTCTTGTTGCATTGCCTCCGGGACAGCGGCAAACGCGTTCCGTGCCCACCCACCCCGCCAGGAGCGGCCGGCATCCGGTTGCATGTGCGTCTCGGGTTGTGAAAGCGGCCTGCGCCCCAGGAGACCACTTTCGAACCGTGTTCAGTTCCGGTGACCTGCGGGCATTGTCGAACGTGATTCGAGCGAAGCCCATCCGTTAAGTCCCGCGTCCGCGCGGAAACTAACCCTCGATCGTCTGGTGGGAAACCCTGAGATTGCACGGGCGAAACCCTCACGTTCGGGCCGCCTGGTAAGGGGCGCCCGCTACCCGGCGCCGCCATCGCCCGACTTCGGTTCGATGCGGGGGATATCGTCCGCGCCGGCGTCCATGTGGACGATGCCTTTGCGCAAGGCGTAGCGGATGAGGTCGGTGCGGGTGCGGGCGTGGAGTTTCGCCATGATGTGCGATTTGTGCGCCTCGACCGTTTTGACGCTGATGAAGAGCGCGTTGGCGATGGCCTGGTTGGTGTGACCCTCGGCGATGAGTTGGAGGACCTCCCGTTCACGCGTGGTGAGGATCTCGCCACCGGAGCGCACTTCCGAACGGCGCGCCTGGTACATGACTTCGGCGATATCGAAACCTTCCGAGAGTGCGCTCGAGAAATACGTATTGCCGCGGTGTACGGTTTGGATGGCGAGCACCAGCTCCGAAACATCGGACTTCTTCACGAGGTAGCCAGATGCGCCGGCGCGCATGGCCTCACGCAGTTGGTCTTCATCGGCGAAGCCGGAGAGCATCACGACCTTCGTGGCGGGAGCGATGCGGCGTATCTGGCGGGTGGCTTCGAGCCCGTTGAGCCCGGGCATAACCACGTCCATCAGGACGACATCGGGCAAGACGCGCTCGACGGCGGCGACGGCGTCGCGGCCGTTTTCGACATCGCCGACTACTTCGATGTCTGGCTGGCTCGAGAGGAGCATTCGCAATGCCTGGCGGATGACGGCATGGTCATCGACGAGGAGGATGCGGACGGGGGCCGGCCGCCCGGGTTGGCTCAGAAAGCTGGCCGTCGGTGGGTCGAGAGGGCGAGGGCTGGACATGTCAGCGTGCTCCAGGTGGTCCCCTCGTATCGCATCCGGATCGACAGCCACGGCCACGGCTGGCTCACCGGCAACTGGGTCCGGCGAGACACGGCTGAGTGTACTCCGGCGCCCAGAGGCGCGAATCGGGGAAGACCCTCATAGGGTTCGGCCGTTCACCGGATGTCTCCGGAGCGGCCTCCCCCAGCAGAGCACCACGCCACGCCTCGTTTCAAGGGCAAAAGAGGACGCGCCGTGACGACTAAGGAACGATGTAGTGACAAACCCTGTTGGAAGGGCTCACATGCTCGAAAAGCCGCGCTCCGTGTGGTTCGCATCGATGTGCAGATGGAGTTCGGAGCGGAGAGAGAGGATGTGCTGCAAATTGGCGACGCGGTCGGCGGCGGCCTCATCGTCGTAGATGGCGATGCGTGCAATGTCGCCACTTTCGTCGTGTGGCTTGAGCAGGAAGCTGGCGCTGCAGCCGACGGTAGGCGTGGCGGCCTCAACGAGTTCGCGCATGATGCGTTCGACACGGTCCCGTTCGGTGCGGTGGGGATGGACGATGGAAAGCCTGATATACGACACGTTGCTTGCCCCTTTAGGAGCGGATTCTAACGCGCGCGAGCGGCGTAAAGGAATCACGGGAGATATTTTGGTGCGCTTGGCCCAGCCACCGCCGGGGCGAGGGGTTAGGACGTTTCGGCGACGAGCTTCACGAGGATGTCGTAGGTGGCGTAGGCGTCGGCAAGGGCGCTGTGTTCGCCCATGCGGCCGATGCCGAGGCGGTCGGCGACATGGCCGAGGTTGAAGCGATCGACGCGTCCGCCGGGCTTCAGGAGCTTCCGGGCGACGGTTTGGATATCGAGTGCGATGGGCGCGAAGGGCCATGGGCGCCCCGTGCGGCGGGCGGTTTCGGAAAGGAAGGCAAGGTCGCCGCTAATGCCCCAGCCGGCGATCACGGCGCCCGCGCCGGTCTCCACGAGTTTGAGGAAGGCCGGCTCAAGCTCTAAGGCATCCTTCCAGGCTTTCACGTTGTACCCGACGACCTTGAGGGCGGCGAGTTCGCCGTTACCGATGTGGCGGGGGCGCACGCGGGATCCCCACGAAGCTTCTTCCTCAAGGCCAGGCGCCAGGCGGGCGCGGACGCCGCCCAGTTCGAGGACCTCGTGTTCTCGGGGGTTTGGACCACTCATTTCGAGGTCGATCACAAAAAGCGCGGTGTGGCCAGATAGGGGATCGTCGCCCAGCGGGTCCGTCGTTGGGACGCCGCTCGAGTCGAGGGGCCGGAGTCCATCGCGCAGCAGCGCGAGCAGCGTTTCCATGTCTGTCTCGACGAGGCACTCTACGCTCAGCGGCCCGTCAAAGACAGCGATCCATCGGTTTGCTTTGCTTTGCCACGTTGCGCCTGGCCGGACCCGAGAGACGCGACGGAACGCCGATGCAGCGCTCAGTGACAAGCGCCTGTCCCTGAATCGCTGAAGGTTTGGCCCGCAATGGGAATGAATGCCCAGGTATAGACGCCGTCGCCGAGGGTGAACTTAAGAGCGCCGAACGTGTTTGCGTCGCGCTTCTCGCTGTTCGGCGCGATCGTGAAGACCGGGTAGAGGGCGCCGCCGCCGGTCCCGGCGATGAACTCGCGGATGCCGCGGGCTGGGTCGGGGTGTCCAGCGCCGTCCACCGGGGCGAAGCGTTCGTAGTGGTGGTCGTGCCCGCTGAGGGCGATGTCGATGCCGCCGTCGAACAGCGCCTGCCAGAGGTCGGCCATCGCGATCGTGTCGCCGTGGAGGCCCGAGGTGAAGCGCGGGTGGTGGTAGTAGGCGATCGTGCAGAGCGCCGGGTGGGCGGCGAGGTCGGCCGCGAGCCAGGTGTACTGGGGCGAGCCCTTGGCGCAGCCGCCCTTCACGACAGCGCAGTTGCTATCGAGCACGATCAGGTGCCAGCTCCCGATTTCGTAGCTGTAATAGCCGCGGCCGGGGTCGCCGGCGGCGGCTCCGAAGTAGGCGAAATAGTCGCGGCCAGCGGCGGTGCCGTAGTCGTGGTTGCCGATAGCGGGCCGGATGCGGGACTTCAGGGGGCCCCATGCTGGTTCAAAGCAGCGAGCGAACTCGGCGGCCGAACCGGCTTCGTAGACGGTGTCTCCGAGGGTAGCGACAGTGCCCCCGTCTGCCGCGAGGAGCGCCGCCACGCCTTCATCGCCAGCGCTCGCGCAGTCGCCGATGTCGCCGACGGCCCAGAGGGTGGGGCCGGTGATGGGTAGCGTCGCCGGCGCGGCGGGTGCTACCGAGGGGGCCGCGACGCTGGGATTCGTCGCCGCGCCGGGTTGTGTTGCCGAACTCCCGCCACAAGCGGCGAGAATGCCCACGAAAACGAGCGCGACCACCCATCCTACGGGTGCGGCAACCTGGGCGTGGCGGGTCATGGGGCGTTCCTCGGCGGCTCGTGGCGGCTGTCGGGACTAACCTTAGCGGGCGGCGGCGAAGGGACTCACCGTGGTCAAGATCCACATCG
>JANXYE010000463.1 GCA_025350285.1 Chloroflexota bacterium | reverse complement strand
AGCCGATCGACCACGACATCCATATCGTGCCGTTTCTTCTTGTCGATGACCGGCATCTCGTCGATGTCGTAGACCTCGCCGTTGAGCCGGATGCGCACAAACCCGGCCTTCCGGGCCTCGTCGATGATCCCCTGGTGCTCGCCCTTCTTCGCCCGCGCCACTGGCGCCAGCAGCAGCAGCCGCGCACCGGCCGGGTAGGCCAGCGTCGCATCGACAATCTGCTGCACGGTCTGCTTCTGGATGGGGCGTCCGCATTGGGGGCAGTGCGGCACGCCGATGCGCGCCCAGAGCAGGCGCAAGTAGTCATAAATCTCGGTCACGGTCCCGACCGTGGACCGCGGGTTGTGGGAGGTGGACTTCTGGTCGATAGAAATCGCCGGCGAAAGGCCGTCGATATGATCGACGTCGGGCTTCTCCATCAGCCCGAGGAACTGGCGCGCGTAGGCCGAAAGCGACTCGACGTAACGTCTTTGCCCCTCCGCGTAAATCGTGTCGAACGCGAGCGAGGACTTGCCCGAGCCCGATAGCCCGGTGATAACCACCAGCTGGTCACGCGGGATGCGGACATCGATGTTCTTCAGATTGTGTTCGCGCGCGCCGCGCACAAGGATATGGTCGAGAGGCACGGGCCGTTCCGGTTCGCGATTTGCGGCTTCCGATTGCAGCACGCCCGGAAACTCCGCGCACGCAGCATAACAGATTACGAACGAATGTTCGCGGCAAGCCATCGATTCCGGGTGCGCCTGGGCATTCCCGCCGGCGCTACCTCGTCGCGTCGCCTGATATACTCGGCGCAGATGGACGACGAAGCCCGCAAACTGGCATCAGAGCGGCTACGCATGGGCATCCAGCTTTCGGACGCGGTCCTCACGATGCGCCGTCAGCGCATCAAACGAGACAACCCCGGCCGGTCCGCCCGCGACGTTGACGCGCTTCTGAACGCCGAACTCTGGGATCGCCCGATGGACGGTGATGGGGTGGTTCGTCGCTATTAGACTACGATACCATGTGCAATCTCCAGTAGCCGTCCTAGCGGAGCCGATACGGCTTCGATGGGGGCGGAGTTCGAGAAGGCCATATCGAGAGTCAGGGGCATCGGTCGGTACAACACGGCATTCTTCCTCAATCACGTTCGACTATCAACTTCTGAGCGCGACGAGTTGACAGGTATGCTAAGGTGTTCGTGCGCAGTGCCCGAGCGACTCTGAGCCTTGCATCAGGATGTAGAGGTGGAGTAAGTGATTGGAGACGACGTCAACGAACGCCTCCGGCGAGCAATCGTAGACAGATCTGTCGTAAGGTTCTGCTACCGCAACCAGCCAGAGAGGACCGTGGAGCCGTTCTTGGTTGGGATACGTAAGGAATCTGGGAACGTCCAGCTACGCGCTTGGTGGTTAGGCGGGTACAGTGAGTCTGGGGAGGGAACTGGCTGGCACGGGCCATACAATGTGAAAGACATTTCCGGTCTCGTCGTTACCAGTTCGCACTTCAGCGGCGCTCGTCCAGGGTACACCGGTGCGTCCGACAAGCAGATGCGTACGGTGCTCTACTTCGTCGAGTAGCCCATTCCCGGACGAGACGTTAAGACGCCTGAGCGCAAGGCTCCGGGAGCGCCCGAGCGCAGAGTTCGGCGACGGCGCCCTCTGTTCGCGTGCCACAGGCTGATTGCGGTCGCGCCCGTCGCACCATGCCGCCCGGCGATTTGGTATACTGCTGGTATGAAAACGCCTCGCAAGCTGGACCCCGCCACAGGCTTCCGCACCGGCCTCGCACTCGCGGACGCAGGCATCGAGATGAAGCGCGCCCAGCTGCAGCGCGATTTCCCGGCGGACACCCCGGACGAGACGTTAAACCGCCTGAACGCATGGCTCCGGGAGCGCCCTGGCGCGGAGTTCGGCGACGGAGAGGGTCGCCCCGGCTGGTTCGCGCGCCGAAACGCATGAGCCCGTTCGAGGAGTTTGCTCGTCGCGTGCAGCGCGACCTCGACAGCCTTCACGTTCCGTGGGCCTTTGTTGGGGGTCTGGCCGTTTCCACCCACGGATATCCGCGGTTTACAAACGACATCGATGTTGCGGTGGCTTTGGAGGGCGACGCTGAGGCCGAACGACTCGTCAACTTGCTGTTTCGGCAGGGCTATCAAATGCTTGCAGACTTGGAACGTGACGACGGGCGCATGAGCACCGCGCGGCTCACTTGCCCTCCGGTGCGCGGTACCGAGTTCGTCCTCGACCTCATTTTCGCGACCACCGGGATTGAACGCGACATTGTCCGGCGCGCCGAGCAGCGAGCCGTTTTCCCCCGGTTCACCGCTCCCGTCGCGTGCCTGGGCGACCTTATCGCGATGAAGCTGCTCTCGGTTTCCGAACGCCGAATGAAGGATGACACCGACCTTATTGAGCTGCTCGAGCGGTCCACCCCGGCTGACATCGAAACGGTGAAGGACGCCATCTCAGCGATCATGGCGGAGGGCTTGAACCGAGGCAGGGATCTCGGCGCATCCCTGGCGGAGTACCAGCTGCGCCTGCTTGCGGGCAGCGGGTGAACACCGCCGCCCTTAACGCCCGGCCAGCAGGTCCCCGCAGAATGCCCTCACCGCGCCGTTCAGCACATCCGCCGCCTCCCACTGTAGGAAGTGCCCGCAATCCCGGACGATGAACGGCCCAACGTGGTCCGGGAAGACCACCGCCGCCATGCGGTCGAACTCGGGGTAGAGCACGTGGTCGCTTGGCCCGAACAGGATGAAACAGCGCGTCGGGTTCGACTTGCGCGTTTGCACCATCGTTGGTTCGCTGCGGGCGCTTTGGCTGAAGGCGCTTTCGTAGCCGCCGAAGCTCGCCCGCATCTTCGCGCCATCGGCCCACGGCTCCGTCTGGAAGTCGATTTCGGCGTCGCTGAACTTCCCCGGATGTGCCCAGAAGCGGGAGCCGTAAAACGTCGCGATGTACCGCCGCCGCTTCTCGGGCGTGTCAAGTTCCGCCGCCAGCGCGTCCGCGTCCGTGCCCTGCCGCCGAAAGTAATCTGCCGCCTCCCGTGGCGCGCGGGTGCTCATGCCGGCCATCTTCTCTTTATCGAACGGCACCGGGGAGTTGAACAGCAGCATCCGGTCCACGAACCCTGGCCAGCGCAGCGAGATGTCCTGGATCACCGGCCCGCCGAGGTCTCCCCCTGCCACCACCACCCTTTCGTGCCCGAGCACATGATGGACGAGCGCGTAAAGGTCCCGGCTGTGGCTAACCACATCGTGAAACCCATCCGGGCCGACCTCGCTTTCGCCGAAGCCGCGCAGGTCCGGCACGATCACCTCGAACCCCGCCGCCGCTAACTCCGCGATGTTCCGCCACCAGATCCGCTTTGTCTCCGGCCAGCCATGCACGAGCACCAGCGGCACCCCGCCCTTCCCTTCATGCACGTACGCTTGCCGAAACCCGCGTAGGTTCGCGTAATGGGTCTCGAACCGCCCCGGGTTCGTGTCCTCGTTCATGCTCGACCTCGTTTCAGCGCCGGAGTGTGTGCGCGCCCGCATCGGGAGCCGCGGCGCGGGTGCTCTCCCCTCGCCCGCGAAGTCGGGAGAGGCTTGAGGGTGAGGGTGAGGGCGCATGCTAAGCTTAGCCGACAATCCCCGCTGCCCGTCCTCCTCCCGACGGTCCGCAGCCGAAAGCGAAACTGCATGTCCTTCCAGGCTTTCGTCCTCAACAAAGCCGATGACCAGTTCTCCGCGGGCGTGTGTTCGTTCGAAGAATCGGACTTCATGCCCGGCGAGGTGACCATCAAAGTCGAGTGGAGCGGCGTCAACTACAAGGACGGCCTCGCCTGCCAGCCGAAGAGTTCCGTCGTCCGCAAGTACCCGATGATCCCCGGCATCGACCTCGCTGGCACGGTGACCGAGTCGAGCGACGCACGCTTCCACCAGGGCCAGCAGGTCGTGGTCATCGGCTACGACGTGGGCGTATCGCACTTCGGTGGTTACGCCGAACTGGCCCGCGTGCCCGCGAACTGGGTCTGTGCGCTCCCGGCTGGCCTGACGACGAAGGAGGCCGCCGCCATCGGGACCGCCGGGTTCACCGCCGCGATGTCCGTCGATGCCATCGAGAAGGCGGGCCTCACGCCCCAGAAGGGTCCCGTTCTCGTCACTGGCGCCACTGGCGGCGTCGGCAGCACGGCCGTTGCTATTCTCGCCGCCCGCGGCTACACCGTCGCCGCCAGTACCGGCAAGGCGGACGAACACGACTTCCTCCGCGACCTCGGCGCCACCGAGATCCTTTCGCGCGAAGAAGTGAGCGCCGAAAGCACCCGCCCGATGGAGAGCGAACGCTGGGCCGCCGCCGTCGATCCGGTTGGCGGCGCCACGACGGCGTACCTCCTACGCACCACCAAGTACGGCGGCTCCGTCGCCCTTTCCGGGCTTACTGGCGGCGGGCCGGTGGCCACGAGCGTGTTTCCGTTCATCCTTCGCGGCGTCAACCTGCTCGGCATCGAATCCGTCTCCTATCCGATCGAGCTGCGTCAGAAGCTCTGGGGCCGCCTGGCGAAGGAGAGCGACTTCAAGCCCCGCGGCCTGCTCGATACAATCGCCCACGAAGTCGGGCTGGATGGCATCCTCGAAGCCACCTCCGCGATCCTCAAGGGAGCTATCAAAGGCCGTGTCCTGATTCGCGTCTCCTGACCGAGCGGTGGGGCTTAAACGTCCGGGCCGGTAGCCTCAGGCCAATGGTTCGCCTGCGCTCAGCGCGACTCCTGTTGCTGATCATCCTCGCGGCCTGGGCGGCTGGCATCCTCACGATCCTGACGCATACCGTCTTTGTCTCCAACGACTCCGTTAGCAATTACGCCCACGTCTGGTTCATCAGCGAGACGCTCTCGACCACCCACTGGCTTCCGTACCACTTCCCCGAAATCGGCCACGGCGAAGCCCTCGCCTACCCCTACGCTTTCGTCCCGTGGACGACCGCCGCTCTCCTCCATCCGCTCCTCGGCGATTGGGTCACCACCCTCTGGCTCGTCCTCGGCGCGGCGGGCGTGATAGCCGGCGCCTGGTGGGCCTTCCCAGAGGTGCGCTCGCCGCTGGCGTTCAGTGCCGTCCTGGCGAACCCGATGCTGGTCGAATCGCTCATCCTCGCGCAGCTCCCGTTCCTCTGGGCCACGGCGATGCTCTTCGGCGCGGTCGCCTGCTGGCGGCGCGGGCGCACTGCCTGGGCGGTCATCCTCATGGGGCTGGCCCAGGGCAGTCATCCAGCCGTCGTGCTCCCCCTCGCCGGGCTTCTGGTCCTCGTCTGGCTGCGGTTCGAACCCCGTCCCCGCCGCCTTGTCGCGAGCTACGCATGCTCGGTCACGCTCTCCCTTCCCGGCGTCGCGCTGGTGTTCCTCTCGCCGGTCGTCTCGGATTCCGGCCTTGGGAGCGCGCTCGCCGTCTTCATCGGCACGGTCGCCGCGCGCCTGCCCGTCGTCTTCGGGCCGGTGCTCGTCGCCTGGCTGGCCTTGCACCGCAGGCGCTGGCTCCCGGCTACCGTGGCCGCCGCACTCGCCCTCAACCTGATCCTCATCCCCGTCCGCGACACGACCTATGCCTGGGGGGCACTCGTCCGAGACCCGGATGAATCGCTCCTCCCTTTTATCGAATCGCCGAAGTTCGAACGCGGCGCCGTCTACCGCATCATGCGCTCGCGCGACGGAAAGGTCGGGATGTACCAGCTGCTCACGCACGGCGCCAGGCTCGATTCGGAATTCTTCCCGGAGAGCTTCGCCCGCCACTCGTTCGCGTCGCCGGACGCCTACCGAGTCCTCTTGCGCGAACGGGGCATCGACTACGTGCTGATCTATCGCCTCTTCGACGAGCGCGAGCGCACGAACGAACACGCGCTCCTGGACACGCTCGTCACCTCAGGCTGTGCCAGTCGCATCGAATCTACTGACGATTTCGACGCCTACGCCGTCACGACGTGCCGCTGAGCACCAACCAGGCGCGATTCGCGAATCGACTCAGTGCCGGCCCCGTGCCTGCGGTCGCCGCCGGTCGGCGCGCGTCGGTCGTGAGGCGACCGGCGATGGACGCGGCGGCCGAGGCCCGAGCTGCCGGATTGAATCCCAGCCGGCGTATTGCCCCGTCGGCCCGAGTTCCTCTTCGATCTCCAGCAGCCGGTTGTACTTCGCCGTCCGTTCGCTCCGCGCAGGCGCCCCGGCCTTGATTTGCCCGGCGCCCGTCGCGACCGCGAGGTCCGCGATGAACGTGTCCTCTGTCTCGCCCGAACGGTGGCTGATGATCGCCGTCCAGCCCGCCCGTTGGGCCGTCTGCACCGCCTCGAGCG
>JANXYE010000457.1 GCA_025350285.1 Chloroflexota bacterium | reverse complement strand
CGCGCGTGGGCTGGTGCAAGGCACACCTGACCCCTTCCTCGTCCCTCCGCCGACTCCTGCCACGTGGAGGGCGCACGGGATGCCCCGTAGAATCGCCATCCGCGCTCGCCAGTCGCTGCCAGCCGCCCTTCCCACCTGCACCCGCCACCCTCCCCGCCCGCGGCGAGCCCGAGCTCCGAATCGACCGGGATCCGGCAACGTTAGCTCGCTAGAATTTGAGGTCCGGCAGGCCCTTTTCGATAACGTCCTTCTTGTAGCAGAACAGGCAGACGAGGATCGCCCCGATCGGGACGTGCGGCCGGTGGTGGACCTGGACGCCGCAGCGATCACATTTCCCGACCTTGTCGTCGTCGAAGTACTCGCCTTTCGCGCCGACCATGCAGATCACGGTCATCTCCGTGGCATCGACGTCTTTGACGACGCGGATCTTCTTCCCGCCTGCCTCGAGTTCGCGGTGAATCCCGAACCGCTCCAGGTCCTTGCGGGTGGACTCCGTCATGAGTATCTCGTGCTCTTCTTCGTCCTCGGGCATCGGGATCCTCCGGCCACCAGCTTACCAGCACGGCGCCCGCCGCGGGGCTCCGTGGGGTGTGCGTCAGATTTTTGGGCGATGGGTGGGCACCCGCGTCGTGACGGCCGCTTGGCCGCGGGCTCCCCAAGACCGCTCCGTACCCGTCAACCAATCGGCCTGAAGCCCACCAATTTGGACGCGGAGGTGCTAACCGGCCGATCTCATTCCTCCTCAAAATCCCCCGACGCGAACTTCAGTACGCCAGCGTTGACCGTCACGATCCGAACAACGTCCTCTGGGACCCCATCCGGTGCGATCGCGTCGATCTCCAACCTCACGCGCACCTCGGCGCCCACGAGCGATGTCAGGTGCTTGATAACCTCGACTGCGATGCGATCGGCATCGGACGCGACCTTCAGCGGGCTGAGTTCGACGCTTCCGTGGAAGCGGCGTTTCGGTTTCGGCGGCACCCGCGGACTCGAAGGATCTGCACCGGTTGTGGCGCCCGTCCCGGCTGTGGGCGTCGCGGTGGCGGTCGAGGGCGCCGTGCCGCCGCCCGGCGGAGGCTGCGCCGCACCTACAGCGGCGTCCGCATCCATCTGGCGGCGGGCCACCTCGGGCTTCACGACGAGCGTGGATCCGTCAAGCACCAGCCGGCCGACATCGCCCGCAACCAGCCCCACGTAACGGGCGTGGACTTCGTCCCAGCGTTCCGCAATAGCGAACGACTCGGTCTCCCACATCATTCGGCCGGCGCCATCGCGGATCGAGTTGGTGAGAACCTCGCTGTCCTTCAGTCGGGGGAGGTAGAGGTAGCGCGGGAAGTCCTCCCAGAGCTGGCGCAAAGCGACATGGTCGCCGCGCCAGAGGGGGACGCGGTCGAGTTCGTTGCGCAGGTTCGACGGCCCCATCTGCATGAAGCGTCCGTCATCCGCGATCAGCTTCTTCGATGCGCGCACGGCCAGACCGTCGCCGGCGCCGAGCCTGACCGGCGACCACTCGACCCTGGCGGCCTCGCCGGAGACGGCCTTCTCCAGCGTCTGACCGGGCACCAGCAACCAGCAGAATGAGTCCGGGATCTGCTGCTTGATCGCTTCGTCGGCCTGCTCGCGCTTGGTCTTCGCCTGGCTCGCCTGGAACTGGTCCAGGTTCATCCTCACCTTTTCGTCGTCGATGGACTTCCACGCGAGGAACTGGCGCACGGAGCCTTGAAGCGTCTCAAGGCGGGTTTTGTCGGCGGCCAGGAAGACAATCGCGTTGCGATTCGAGCGCGGCGAACCGCCGCGATGCTCCAGGTACTCGGCGGCGACGATGCGCGCCGGGCTGTTATCGACGTTCGATGAATGCGTTGCTTCCGGCCCGAGGATGACGAGCCGCGTCTCCGGGTCGTCTGGCACTTCCGAGTGGCCCGAGGGGCACGCCTGTACCGCCGCGAACTCCCCGCGCCGGTTGCGCTGCTCCTCCGGCTTGAGCCGCTTGCGAATTTCCTCGAACACCTCCGCCTCGCCGTAGTTCGCAGCCCGCTCCCGGGCCGTCCGGCCGATGCTCGGCTGCGTGTCGAACCAGTAGCGGTTGCCATCGACGTAGAGATGCGTCGCGTCGTCCGTCAGCCGCCGCAGGGCGTCAACGAAAACGGCGGAGGGCTCGCCTGGCTGCGTGCAGCCGAGCTTGATGTCCCGGTCGGTGATCCCCCGGTGGCTCGTCGTGAGCGTTGGCGCGGCGCCGAGAAAGATCGTGCGGGCGACGCGCCGACAGGCCGACAGGCGCGCAAGGTTCTGATCGGCCCGTTCCAGCCGCAGGGGCGTGCTGGACGTGCCGTCGATGTCCGTGTCGATCACCGGCACCCAGCGGTCTTCGAGGAAGTGCGTGAGCTGGGACTGCACGTTCTGCTCGTACAATGGGAGGCTGGCCGGCAGGATGACCGTGCCGCTGTCGTTCGCCTCCCAGAGCGTGTGGACGACCTCGGCCATGAGGCGCAACACGCCGCGCGTGCGCTGGAACCGTTCGAGCGTGGACCAGTCCCCATAGAGACGGTCGAACACCTCGGGGTGAATCGGATAGGAGGCTTTGATCCTCGCCTCGTAGCCGGGTTCGCGGGCCTGTTCGGGGAAGTCGGCGGGGCTCTTCTGGTACATCTGCGCGAACGCCTTGGCCGCCGCGTCGCGAGCGGCGAAGTCCTTCGGGTCCGTGATCGGCTCGAAGAGGCGCCGCCGCACGATCTCGAACCCCTCGTCCGCGCTGGCCGGACGCCACGGTTGGGCGGTGCGGATGATCGTGTTCTTGAGGTGCTGGAGGGCTGTCTGGCCGCCCTCGCCGCCGACCTCGACGTTCGAGGCCGGGATGCTCACGACGACGAACGTCTGCGGCGCGTTCTTCGCGGCCTCGCTCAGCGCCTGGGCGAAGTTGAGCGTGTTGGCGTCGAACGAGCCCCCGGGGAGGCCATCGTTCCCGTAGAGCTGACGCGCGTAGGCGACCCACTCATCGACCAGCACGAGGCAGGGCGAATGCAGCTCCAGCAGCTCGCGAAGCGTGCCCGAGCCCGGGCTCGTCCCGGCTTCATCGTCGGCGCGGACCATGTCGTAGGCGTCGCGCCCGCCAAGTTGCCAGGCCATCTCCCCCCAGAGGGTGCGGACGGTCGTGCCGTCGGACTTCCGTCTCGGCTGCGTTGGCGACAGCTCGATGCCGACGAGCACCGCCCGGTTCGCGCGCGGGAGCTCGCTAACCCCGGCCTTCTCCATCAACTCCGGCACGTTTGCGAGTTCGTTTGCCCGGGCGCCACCGACAAGGTGGTAGAGAGCCAGCAGGGAGTGTGTCTTGCCGCCGCCGAAGTTCGTCTGAAGGTCCATGACCGGGTCGCCGCCGGTGCCCGCGAGACGCTTCAGGGCGTTCACGAGCAGGCCGCTCAGCCCTTCCGTGACGAACGTCCGCCGGAAGAATTCGGCCGCGTCCTGGTACTCGGGACCAGCCTCGCCGCGCAGCACTTGCGAGAGGTCGGCCGCGAACTCCGCCTTGAGGTAGGTCCCGGACTGGACATCGCGATGGGGCGCAACGACCTCTCGCCAGGGCCGCAGCCCACCGGAAGGTTGGCCTTCGAGCGGTAAAGCGATCGCCTGCTGTTTCAC
>JANXYE010000098.1 GCA_025350285.1 Chloroflexota bacterium | reverse complement strand
GGGGCGCACGTTTCCGAACGCGCCTACCCGATGCGCGAGGGACGGGTCGTGATCGATCGCCCGGTCAGTGTCTGTTCGTGGTGTTGGGGCCGGCGCAAGATTTGGCGGCGCTGAGACGCAACGCGAAGAGGCCCCGCCTGGCGGGGCCTCTTCCTGCGTGTTTGCGGACGAACGGACTAAATCCGTTCGATGATGGTACTGATGCCCATGCCGGCGCCGATGCACTGCGTGGCCAGACCGTAGCGTCCACCGCTGCGGCGCAATTCGTGCGCCACCGCGAGTACGAGCCGGGTGCCGGTGGCGCCGAGCGGATGGCCGATAGCGATCGAGCCGCCGTTCACGTTCACCTTGCTCAGAGGAATCCCCAACTCGATGCACGTCGGGATCACCTGGGCGGCGAAGGCTTCGTTGAACTCGACCCGGTCGATCTGATCGGCCGTGAGGCCGGCGTGGCGAAGCGCTTTCCTGGTCGAGGGGATGGGTCCAAGGCCCATCACCTGGGGCTTCACGCCGGAAACGCCGTAGCCAATGATGCGCGCAAGCGGCTCAAGACCCAGTTCGCGGGCGCGCTCCTCGCTCATGATGATGGCGGCCGTGATGCCGTCGTTCGTCGGGCAGGAGTTTCCGGCCGTGATCCGCAGTTCAGCGCCCGTCGGACTGACGATGCCCTTCACCGGCTGTAGCTGTGAGAGCGCTTCGATGTTGGTGCCAGCGCGGATGCACTCGTCGCGGTCGAAGATGATCGTCTTGCCGCGCGTATCGGCCACCCAGTTGCCCTGGTCGTCGAAGACCGGTTCTTCGACTTCGAGCGGGATGATTTCGTCCTTGTAGACGCCGGCGGCGTAGGCCGCGACGGCCTTACGGTGGCTCTCAACCGCGAACTGGTCCAGATCCTCCCGGGAGAGGCCGTAAACTTCTGCCGCGTTTTGGGCCGTCTGAGTCATGGAGAGCACGGGCGAGTAGTCCAGGATCTCATCCTGGAAGGGCACCGAGAAGTCATCGAAGTGGTTCTTCGCCATGTTGCGCTGGACGGGGTTCTGTTCGAGCCGGCGCTTGTTGAACTCGGTGAGGCGGTTGGTGTCGCCGCGCGCGCCACCGCCTAGCTGGCGGCCCATGCGCTCGATACCCATCGCGACGCCGCAATCGGTGGCGCCCACCTGAATGGACTGCGCGATGCGATGCAGGGTCTCCATGCTCGAGCCGCACTGACGGTTGCTATCAAACGCCGAGATCTCGGCCGGAAGCCCGGCCAGGCGCGCAACGGTGTCCGCTCCGATACCGGCGAGTTCCGGGATGGATACCACGTTGCCGAGTCCGATGTCTTCGATCATGTCATCGGCGATCTTGGGATTGCGATCGAGCAGTGCGCGGAGAACCTGCGCTCCGGCTTCATCCAGGCGAGTGGCGACGAGCTTGCCACGGCCACCACGGGCGAAGGCCGAGCGGGCGCCATCCACGATGACGGCATTTCTGAGTTCCATGTTTCGATTTCCTACGCGCCGGGCCGATATGGGTGACCAAGGACGCAGTCAGTGATAGTACGCGCGCGCGCGCGGCCGTGCCAGCAAGGGAAGCGTACGGTGTCGGCGAAAATCTCGTGCCCGCCGCATCGTCGCGAGATGACGTGTGTCTCACCCGGCCTGGCTGAGTCGCCTTACTCAAACGTCGCCCGTCCGTCCGGCGCCCAGGTCATCTCCCAGACGCCAGCATGTCCGGCCACTCTCTTGACCCTCAGAACTCAGAACTCACGACCCGATCCACTGATTGAACCTCGGCGGCCGCTTCTCCTTGAACGCCGCCGTGCCTTCCTTCGCGTCCGGGTGGTGGTCGCTGATCGCCGTCTTAGCCGCGATTTCGTCGAGGGCGTGGGCGAAGGTCATCTCGGCCGCGTTGTAGATGCTGCGCTTCAGCAGCCGCATGGCCACGTTCGGGCCTTCCGCAAGTTCGCGCGCCAGTTCCATCGTCCGAGCCGCGAGCTGGTCCGGCGCCACGACCTCGCTGACCAGCCCGAGTCCGAGCGCCTCGTCCGCGTTCACGATGCGCTTGCGTTGAAGGAAGTCCATCGTCTTCGCCACGCCCATGAGCTGCACCAGCAGGTACTGTCCGCCCTCGTCCGGGAGGAGGCCGAAGCGCATGGTCGCGCTCCCCATACGCGCGTCGCTCGAAGCGATCCGCCAGTCGCAGGCCAGCGCGAGCGAGAAGCCGCTCTGGATTGCGATGCCGTTCATCGACGCGATCGTTAGCTTATCGAGCCCCCGAATCGTCGCGGCCACGGGCTGCGAGAGCATGCGCAGGCCGTTGTACGTGCCGATCGCGTTGCGATGCCCGCCGGGGATGTCCGGCATGATCACCTCGCCCCCGTCCCGGCCCTTGCCGGAGATGTCATCCCCCGCGCAGAACGCGCGGCCCGATCCGGTGAACACGATCACCCGCACCTGGTCGTCCATCTCCGCCTGCACGAGCGTCTCGACGAGGTCGCGCTTGATCCACTGGTCGAGGCCGTTGAGCTTCTCTGGCCGGTTGAAGGTGATGAGCGCGATCCCCGGGTCGCGCATCTCGACATCGAAACCGCGGAACGAACCTGTCTGCATGGATGGCCTCCTCTGCGCAGCATTCTACCGATGCACGGCCCGGAGGCGAACCGCCGTCAGTCCAGTTCGACGATAAACGTGGCGCGGTCCGAATCGATCGCGTGGATGGAGACCCGCCCGACACCAGGCACCGCCGCTAGTTTCTCCTCGAACGCCAGCAGCGCCGGGAACGAACTGGCCCGCGCGCCCACTTCGTACGAGCGAGGCACATCGGTTGTCGATTCGGGCGCAGGTTGAGACGCCGGACCTCGTTGGCCCTTGAACGCCCCCGCCGCCAGCCCTTCGATACCGCTCACCAGCGCCTGCAGTCCCCCCAGCGTCTCGACGTACTGGTCCCGCAGCGTCAGCAGTGGGCCCAGGATCGAAGAGGAGAGTGATTCCGTCTCTGCCGTAATGGGCACCGGCGCCTGGCCCACGGGCTCAGCGATCCGCGCCTCCAGATCACCAAGCCGTTCAAGCAGCGATTCATAGTCAAGGCGGAGCTGGGCGTAGCGGCGGCGAAGCTGGCGCGCGGCGGTATCGCCCGATGCGCCCTCGCGCAGGCGCCGCAAGAGCGCATCTTCCTCGGTTTCGAACGAATCCGGCATGCTCCCCCCGGCAAGGCTGTGCCGGCGCGGAGCTCAGGCCGTCTGGGAGGCGCGTTGCCTCAGACTGCCCGCTGCTTCGCCGCCTTCGAGGCGGTAGCCGAACCCCCGTACCGTGACCAGGTACCTGGGATCCTCTTCGCACGGTTCCAGCTTGCGGCGGATCCGGCGGACATACACCTTGAAAACGTCCTGCGCCTCGCGTGCGCCGTACGTGTAGCCATCGGACACGGCGTTCAGGATTTCGTGAGCGCGGAGCACCTTCCGGGCGCTGCGCGCCATGTGCTCCACAATCCGGAACTCCGAAGCCGTCAGCGGCACGTAGTGGCCCGCGCGAGCAACCTCGCATCGATCAGTATCGACCGACAGATCGCCCACCTGAAGCGCCCCGAGTTCAGCGACCGCCGCCGCGGGCTTTCCAGCGTAGCGCCGCAGCACCGCGTGGACCTGCGCGACAACGACTCGCTCGTCAGCGTCGAGTTGGATGCAGGCATCCGCCCCGGCGTGGAGGCAGGCAGTCACCCCCTGCGCTGTGGCCTCGGCCAAAATGCTCACCACTGGTAGGCGGGCGTAGGCCAACAGCCCGAGGCTCTCCGTGTCGTAACGGGTTTCCGCCCGCGCTATCCAGGCGACGAGGTCGAAATCGCCACGTAGCGCGAATGCGACCGTAGCCGCGCTGGGCTGGCGTTCGAGGACGGCGAACCCCGCGCCGTGAAAAGCGCGGACGAGTCGGAGCGTGCTTTCGGCGCCAGAAGACACCAGTAAGCAGCTCCTGAACTGTTGGGCCGAAAATTCGCCGGGGGGCACAGCGACTCCGCTTCCTGTTCAGGACTCTTTATGTTGGGCGCGAAAGTAAGTGATTCTGTAAAGCAAGGGAAGCCCTGACAGGGTTTTCCGTGCATCATACGTCAACTTGTGTTGTGTGACCGTGTGTTTTATGTTGCCGGACCGTAAACTGGCGACATAAGCGATTTTGGCCCGATGCGAATGTTAAGTCAGGTACCGGAGGCGAACGCCTACGCCGCTTCCCTCTACACACGGGCGGCGGCTCGCCCCGCGGCGGCGGCGGCCGTGATTGGCCGCGCCGAATGCCGTCCGTATACTCTGCCCATATCGGCGCGCGCCAGACTTGTTCCGGCGATCCGCCATCCACGGGAGATTCCCCAACATGCCGAGCGCATCGAAGCGAGACTGGCTCCAGAGCACGTATGGCAAGGCCCTCAAACGCGCGCCCGAGCGTTCGAAGGTCTTCGAGACGACGGGTAAAATGCCGCTCGAACCTGTCTACAGCGCCGACGACCTGAACGGCTTCGACCCCGTGAAGGAGCTTGGCTTCCCCGGCGAATACCCGTTCACCCGCGGCATTCAGCCCACCATGTATCGCGGCCGCTTTTGGACGATGCGCCAGTACGCCGGCTTTGGCGACGCCGAAGAATCGAACAAACGCTATCGCTACCTCCTCGCCCAGGGCCAGACCGGCCTCTCCGTTGCCTTCGACCTGCCGACCCAGATCGGTTACGACTCGGACGACCAGATGGCCGCCGGCGAAGTCGGCAAGGTCGGCGTCGCGATAGATTCGATCGAGGACATGCTGACGCTCTTCGATCAGATTCCGCTCGACAAAGTCACCACCTCGATGACCATCAACTCCACCGCGGCGGTCTTGCTCGCGCTTTACGTGGCCGTCGGCAAGGCGCAAGGCGTGCCGGCCGCGAAACTCGGCGGGACGGTGCAAAACGACATCCTGAAAGAATACATAACGCGCGGTACCTATATCTACCCGCCGAAGCCGAGCATGCGCCTCATTACGGACATTTTTCAGTATTGCAAGAGCGACGTCCCCGGCTGGAACACCATCTCGATCTCCGGCTACCACATGCGTGAGGCCGGCTCGACGGCGGCGCAGGAGATCGCCTTCACGCTCGCCGATGGCATCCAGTACGTCGATGCCGCCATCGCCGCCGGGCTCGATGTCGATGACTTCGCCGGCCAACTCAGCTTCTTCTTCGCCTGCCACAGCAACTTCCTGGAAGAGGTCGCCAAGTTCCGCGCCGCCCGCCGGATGTGGGCCAAGATTATGAAGGAACGCTTCAACGCGAAGAGCCCGCGCTCCCAGATGCTCCGTTTCCACACGCAGACGGGCGGCGCCACGCTCACGGCCCAGCAGCCGGAAAACAATATCGTCCGCACGGCGGTTCAGGCCCTGGCCGCGGTCCTTGGCGGGACGCAGTCGCTGCACACGAACTCGATGGACGAGGCCCTCGGCCTGCCGACCGAGAAGGCCGTCCAGATCGCCCTCCGCACGCAGCAGATCATCGCCTACGAAAACGGCGTCGGAGACATCGCCGATCCACTCGGCGGCTCGTACTTCATCGAAGACATGACGAACCGCCTCGAAGCCGAGGCGCTCGACTACATCAAGGCCATCGACAGCATGGGCGGCGCCCTCGCGGCCCTCGAAAACGGCCTCCAGCAGCGCGAGATCCAGGAAGCCGCCTACCGCTACCAACGCCAACTGGAGCAGAACGAGCGCGTCATCGTCGGCGTAAATCAGTTCCAGACAGCCGGGACGCCGATGGACCTCCTGAAGCTCGACCCGACCATCGGCCGGCGCCAGGTGGAGAAGCTTCAGGCCATCCGGGCGGGACGCGATAACGCCGCCGTCACCGCCTCCCTCGCGAAGCTCGAAGCCGCCGCCCGTGGGACGGACAACGTGGTGCCGGTCATGGTCGAGTGCGTTGAACACCGGGCCACGCTCGGCGAGATCAGCCATCAACTCCGCCGCGTTTGGGGTGAATATATGCCGCAGGTGATTATCTAGTGGACGACGATATGACCGGCAACGCGGACGAACGCCGGCGCCTGCTCGGCGAACTCGAACTCGAGCGCAACCAGCTCACCCGCAACATCGAGACCTGCCGCATCCGCGACATCGACCGGCCGTTCATCGGCGCCTGGTCGTTGAAGGACATCGTCGGCCACATCGCCAGCTGGGAAGCCGAAAAGGTAACCGCCATCCGCGAACTAGGTGAGGGCCGCCGCCCAACGCTGCTCGATTTCGATGAGGCCAACCTCGACCGCTGGAACGCCGACCATGTTGAGCGCAAGCGCGATCTCACGTTCTGGAGCGTCCTCGATCAACTGAAGGCGGGCCGGGCCCGGCTTCTGGCCGAACTCGATCAGCTGAGCGATGAGGAACTCTGCGCTGAGGGGTCCCTCTACGAGTCGCTGGTGATGGCCACCGTCGAACACGACCGCGCGCACTGGCATGGTATCGCGGCAAAACTGGCTGGCATGGCCGGCACGAGGGACACCGCGTCTCGTGGTTCCGCCCACGAAGGGGCGCATTAGCCGTGCCCCCCCGTGTGACCCGCGTCCGCCACGTCGCCCTCGCCTGCCGCGACGCGGATGAGACGCTCCGCTTCTACCGCGACACGCTCGGTCTGACGGTCGTCGCCGACGAAATCGATGGCGCGGGACGGCGGACGCTCACGTTGCCCGTCGGCCTCTCCGCCCTCCTCGTCATCGAGACGGGCGAAGAGAAGGGCATCGACCACCTCGCTTTCGACTGCGACGACGCCACCCTGCCCCGCGCCGGGACGACCCTCGACCCGAATGCGCACCTCGGGCTCCCCATGCGGCTCTTCCCGGCTATCACGCCGCCGCCGGCGCCGCCGGGCCACGCCCTCAACATCGACCACGTCGTCATCGCCTCCGGCGACAGCGCGACGGTCGCGGCCCACTTTCGCGACGAACTCGGGCTGGAGATAAAGCGGACCATGGCGCGCCCGGGCACGAACAGCCACCTGGAATTCGGGAAGCTCTTCGACCTGACGCTTGAGTTCGCGGGGCCACCGGAGCCGAGGCCCGGTCCGATGAAGGGCGCCTTCTGGGGCCTCGTCTTCACGGTGGATGACATCGACGCCGTCGTCGAAACCGTCCGAGCCGCCGGCTACCCGGTGGATGACCCCAAGCCCGCCGTTCAGCCTGGGGCGAAAATCGCGGGCGTCAAGGCGGGCACGGGTGGCGTCCCGTTCGCCCTCATCCAGTACGGCGCCCTGTCCGTCTAGCCGTTCAGTACCGCGACGGAGACGGAGCGGCGGCTGACGCCGAAACGGGCCAGGGGAGTGCGCGGGGGAGCTTGTCCGCCGGTTAGGGACGCACGCTGTACACTGTGACCACACACCTGAGCGCGAGGACGCCCATGCCCCTCTACGAATACTTCTGCAACCCCTGCAACGGCATCTTCGAAGAACTCCGCCCCATGCGGGAAGCGACCGAGCCCGTGCCCTGCCCGGAATGCTTCAAGGACGCCGCGCGTATCATGCCCACCTCGTTCGCGGCGTTTACCTTCCGCGAGGGCTACCCACGCCGCATTCCCGACGATGGCAAGTATTTCCACCTCGGCAAGAAGGTCACCAGGCAGATCACCGGCGGCCGCCCGAACGAACATCCGGAAGTGAACAAGCCGGAGCCAGAGCCCGCCATGCTCAAGGGCGACGAGATCGCAATGAACGACATGGCCGAACACGCCCTCAAAGACGACCTGAAGGACATGTACGGCAACCGCATCGGCGTGAAGGAAGTCAAAGAAGCAGCTAAGGCCGGCCGCGTCCTGCGCAAGGGCACCCCGAACTAACCGCC
>JANXYE010000428.1 GCA_025350285.1 Chloroflexota bacterium | reverse complement strand
CGCGACCGCGAAGGCAACGACATCGGCCAGATGTCGAAGATTAGCGTCTTCTCGGAGATGTCGGTGGTGCCGGCGCAGGCTTGCTACCCGATCCCGATGGACGTTTCGATGGAGGTCGCGGCGCTCATCGGCTGCTGCGTGACCACCGGCGTCGGGGCTGTCATCAACGCGCCGGGGATCAGGGCCGGGGCGACGGTCGCGGTGTTCGGTTGCGGCGGCGTCGGGCTGAACGTCATCCAGGGTGCGCGGCTGATCAACGCGGCGCGGGTCATCGCCGTCGATTTGCACGACCACAAGCTCGAGTTCACCCGCCGCTTTGGGGCGACAGACCTGGTGAACGCCGCGAAGGTGGACCCGGTGCAGGCGATCAAGGACCTGACCGGTGGGGGCGTGGACTACGCCTTCGACTCGTTCGGCGACGCCGCCACGATCAGCCAGGCGGTCGATTGCCTTCGGAAGACGGGCACCGCCGTGATGATCGGCCTGGCGCCGACGGGCGACCGCGCGCCAATCGACATGCAGGACCTGGTACGCAACCAGAAGACGCTGGTGGGCTCGTACTACGGGTCCGGCAGCCCGCACGAGCTGTTCGGGAAGATGGTCGATTTCCACCAGCGCGGGCTGATCGATGTGGCCGGGCTGATCCAGCGGCGCTACCCGCTTTCGCGGATCAACGAAGGTTTCGCGGCGATCGATTCGCACGAAAACGGGCGCGGGATCATCTCGTTCGAGTAGCGGTCGGGCCGACTTACCGGCCGTTAACGTAGGTTTGGCGCTGTTGAACGGTATAGATTCGTACTATGCCTCAACCCCAAGCCCTTCCCATCCGCGTATGGCCGCGCTAATGTGTCTGAGGCCAGTTTGGCCACTGGGGGAGCAAACTCGTGGTGGTTTCTGAGGCTACCTGCGACCTGAGCAGGGTCGTCATCAAGAATGCGACGAACGTTCACTGGAACCTTTCGACGCCCGTGCTCTATGAACACGCGGTCCGTCGCGAAGAGGGGAAGCTGCTTCAGGGCGGCACCTTCGCGGTCCGCAGCGGCGCCCGTACGGGCCGCAGCCCCGACGACAAGTTCGTGGTCAAGACGCCCTCCATCTCCGAACTGGTGTGGTGGGGCCAGCACAACAAGCCGATGACGCCGGACACGTACCAGAAGGTCCAGGCGAAGATCGTGGAGTACCTCGCGGACAAGGATGTCTACGTACAGGACTGCGTGGTTTCGCAAGACCCTGCCTACCGGCGGACCGTGCGTGTGGTCTGCGAGCAGGCGTATCACAGCCTGTTCGCGCGGACGATGTTCATCCCGTCCACGCGACTCCCGGAGGATCAGAAGCCCGCGCTGACGATCCTCCATGCGCCCTACCTCGCACTCGACCCTGAGGAGACCGGGGTGAACAGCGATGCCTGCGTCGCCCTGAACGTGACCGAGGGCGTGATCCTCATCGCCGGTTCCGCCTACGCGGGCGAGATGAAGAAGGCTGTCTTCACGGCCATGAACTACTACCTGCCGCTGGAAGGCGTGCTTTCGCTCCACTCGGCGGCGAACGTCGATCCAAAGACCGGGAACACGGCCGTGTTCTTCGGGCTTTCGGGTACGGGTAAGACGACGCTGAGCACGGACCCGGAGCGCCTGCTGATCGGCGATGACGAACTGGCGTGGACCGAGGATGGGATCTTCAACATTGAAGGCGGCTGCTACGCGAAGGTGATCCGTCTTTCGAAGGAGGCCGAGCCGGACATTTTCGAAACGACCCACCTCTTCGGCACGATCCTCGAGAACGTGATCTTCGACGAGGACTCTCGCGACGTGAACCTTGATGACGATTCGCTGACGGAGAACACGCGCGGCAGCTACCCGCTCGATTCGCTGGCGCATGTTTACGAAGGCGAAGTCGCGCCGCACCCGACGCACGTGATCCTGCTGACGGCCGACGCGTTTGGTGTGCTGCCGCCGATGGCGAGGCTGACGACGGAGCAGACGCTCTATCACTTCCTGACGGGGTACACGGCGAAGCTGGCGGGCACGGAACTCGGGATCACGCAGCCGAAGACGACCTTCAGTTCGTGCTACGGGGCGCCGTTTATGGCGCTCAACCCGACGGTCTATGCCGAACTGCTGGACAAGCGCCTGTACAAGACCGCGGCGAAGACCTGGCTCATCAACACGGGCTGGACTGGCGGGCCATACGGCACGGGCAAGCGCATCGCCATCCAGGAGACGCGGAAGATGGTCCGCGCGATCCTCAACGACGCGTTCGAAGATTCGGCCTTCCGGAAGGACCCGGTGTTCGGGTTCGAAGTGCCAGTGGACTGCCCGGGGGTCGAAAGCAAGCTGCTGACGCCGCGCGAGACCTGGCCAGACGCGATGGCGTATGACGATGCCGTGAACGACCTCGCCAGGAAGTTCCGCGCGAACTTCGACCAGTTTCGCCCGCTCGTGAAGCCGGAAGTGGCGAACGCGGGGCCGTGAGGGCGGGCGCCCATGATGCGTGGCTGACCGCCACGTGGCGATGGTCTACAATCAGGCTGCTCCACCCGCTCCTGAGGAGGTCCGGCCTGTGCAGACTGTCAGGTACCTGCGCGACCAGCGGCACGTTGGCACGGTCGCGGAGATTGCGAAGCTGAAGTTCCCCTTCCCGAACGAACAGTTTCCCGATCTCGAAGCGATCACGAATGTGCCGAACAAGGCGATGGCTGTCGGCCAAGAGCAGGGGCGTGAGCTGTACCCGAATATCGTCGTCGTGCGGCGGCCGGGGTCGTGGTTGCAGATGATGGCCGAAGTGGAGACCCAGGACACGATTGACGACGAAGCGGCGACCACGCGCTGGAAGCCCTATTCGGAGTGCGGCCAGTTCTACCTGTATGTCCCGTTTGGCTGTGCGGCCGAGGCGAAGAAGCTGGCGAAAAAGCACGGGGTCAAGCTAGCGGGCCTGCGCGTCTGGCGATTCCGGCCCGTATGGGGCCTTGATGTGGCGGAGGGCTAGGGCAATGGACGAGACAGGCGAATTTCGCGCTATCAACATCTTTTTCGACGTGGATCACACGCTGGTTTATTCCAACCAGCATGCGAACATGCTCCGGCCGGGCGCGCACGACGTAATGCAGCGCCTCCAGGAGGCCGGACACGGCGTCTATGTCTGGTCCGCTGGCGGGCAGGATTACGTGGAGCGGACCGTGGCGATGCATGGCCTCGGACACCTGGTTGACGGCTGCTTCGACAAGGACCCGCGCGTGCAGCCGAAGCCGGACTTCATCATCGACGATGACTGGTACCTGGTGGAGAAGTATGGCGGCCACTGCGTGAGCCAGTACAAAGAGGTGAACGCGGAGGACCGTGAGTTGCACGAGGCGCTCGAACGGCTGGTCGAACTGGGCCACCTTTAGCGAGTAGCGAGTTCTGAGAGGCTGTGAATGAATGGACGAGATGAGCGTCTTGGGGGAACCGTGAACGGCCTGCATAGCTGACAAGCGATTTTGGGGTGTCCGGGAGTCCGTTGTGCGGGTTGGATGCGGCGCCCTCGCCAGGTGGGGGACCTGGTCTGACCCGGTGTCGGTGCCTTCCAGGGACCGGGGGCGGGGCGACGGTCAGGCGGCGGTGCCCAAAGCCTGTTTTTGGCGAAGGCCTTCGACTCGGAAGAGGTTGTGCGCGAGGGCGGTGAGGAGGAGTACGGCGCGCGCCTTCGCTATCCCCCGCACCGGGAATGCGGTCAGGGCGAACCGCCGGAAACAGGCGTTTACCCATTCGATGGTCGCCGCCCGCTGCTTGTAGATTGCCTTCGCTTCGTCCGTGCTCATGCCCTTGCGCCAGGCCGCCCGCGCCTCGCTGTCATCGGCCCGCGGAGCGTAGCGATCACGCTCAGCGCGTGCCTTCGGCACCGGCGCGTAGACCGTGACGCCACGTGCGTGCGCAACCTTGAGGCTCTCCCGCGATGGGTAACCGCCGTCGCAGAGCAGTTCTGCGAAGCACTCCTGCAGTTGGTCCAGCATCGGCGGGACCAGGCCCATGTCGCTGCCCACGTTCCCCACATCGACGCCCCCCACAAGGAGCGACTCGGCGTCACACACGACCTGCGCGTTGTAGGCGGGGCGGAAGCCGCCG
>JANXYE010000408.1 GCA_025350285.1 Chloroflexota bacterium | reverse complement strand
GAGGCAGCGTCGCAGAGGCCGCCGGGGCCGGGCTCGCGTCCGCTGTCCCACGTTCGTGCCCGGGCGCAACCCGGCCAGCGGCATCCACGACGGCGACTGACCCGCTGGTCACGGCTTGGGCAATGGGTTCCGCGATATCCGGCCCGACCGGTGGTACGGCGTCTACAGTCGCCGGAGCCGCCGGAGCGCTGGGGCTGGATGTGCGGCCGGCCGCGGTTGCGATTAACGCCGGCGGGGCCGCTGTCGTGGTCGGCGTCCGCCCTTGCGCCAGCGGGACCGGTGTCGTGGTCGGCGTCCGCCCTTGCGCCAGCGGGGCCGCCGTTGTGGTCGGAGTCAGCCCTTGCGTCGGCGGGCTTGGCCGCTGGGTTACGGGTGGCGAGGTTAGCTTGCGAGCGACAATCCCTCGCGGGGGCGCCCCAGATGCTTCGACGGCCGCCGCCAGCCGCGGCCTTTGGCCCGCGATCGGGGTCCGTCTCGAACCGCCCGTGGCCAGCGGCTGCGCCGCCCCGGACGGCAACGAGTCGCGGAAGGGCCCACCTCCCTCCCCTGTCGTACCGAACGGGTCGCTGTAGCTGAAAAGGCTTGGCAGACCGGAGACGAACGTATCGAGGGCGGCCGGCTCCTCCGGATGGGCCTGGGCCAGCGAGGCACTCCACGTCGAGGTCACCATCGTCTCAGGCATCCGGCTTGATGAGACGGCAACGCGGGCCGTCTCTCCGAGGCCCGCCCATGGCCCGAGGATCGGGAGGCCGTCGCGCCGCTCAGCCCGATCCCGGAATCCCGCGGCGAATCCGGGGTCGATGCTCAGGCCCCGCGGTTCGGACGCGGCTGCTGGAGCCGGGGGCGGCGCCGCACCCGCTTCGGCGGCCCGGGCTCTGCGCAGCAAGTTCCTCCACGAAGGCATGCCGCTCCTCCCTACGCCCGCGCCACGTATTCGAACTCGGCGTAGGCCAATTCGAGCGTCTCAATGGCGACCTGCGATTGGCCGGTGTTGAACGCCGGGCCGCTCCACTTCACCGGGAACGCGCCGGACAGGTTCCAGCGCCGTACCTCTTCGTGTTCCGAGTTGTAGTGCACGATCGATACACGCTTCTTTTGTGGCGCGGTCTTCGTCGTCGTGAGGAGCGCGTGGTACCAGTCCCAGAGTTCATTCGAGTTCGTCGCGCCCCACTTCAAGGTCACGTTGCCGTATGACGTGCGCCCGGGCAGCTTATGCGTATACGAATTGAGCCCGCCCTCCTTGTACTCGAACACTTCGGTCGTCGCGGCCAGCCCGCCCAATTCGCCGAACCCGGCAAGCAGCACGCCTTCCACTTCGATGCAGAAGCGGTGGACGAGATATTGATCGACGGTTGGCATCGGCGATACCCCTCGGGCGATCCGGCCTCAGCGGGCGGCGGCTTCGTTCAAACGGTCGTTGATGGCGGCTACCTGTCCAACCCATCGCCGCCGTTCCGTGTGTTCCAGTTCGAGAATCTCTTCGGCGGGCCAGTGGAAGTGGTAGGCCAGGTAGGCTACCTCCTCGTAGAGCCGGTCGAGGGGGTAGCCGGCGATCCCCCCAGGCTCCCGATATCGACCTCCAGTTCGCCGTTGCATTCGGGACATGTCACGAGCAGGTTCGCCGTCCCGTGCTCGTTCACCTGCCGGTAGAGCTGCTGGAGGAAGGCCAGATCCGCCGTGAACAGGCTCTCTATTTCGTGCGGCGTCACCCGATCCACGCTCCCAAGCTTCGTCACCACGCGTGAAAGCAGGATGACGACGAGGTAGGCCTGGTTCTGGCGGACGCGAGGGTCGCGCAACGGTGCGATCTCGTCCATGGCCGTGGCCAGTCGCATCGTCCCTTTGCGGTGCAAGTTGCCGTTCGAGTCCACATAACCTCGCGGCAATGTGAACTCGAACTCAGTCTGAAGACCCGCCATCCAACCCTACCCTCGGACGCCAGCGCCGTCGCTAGGTCGCCCGGACAATGTTCTCATGCACGATCGTCAGTTCTTCCACGCCGACTTCGTTGGAGGTGGTGCTCACGCTCGGGCCGCTCACTTTTGAAGGCCAGCCGGCCGTGAAGTTCCAGCGCGCGACCTCGGTCCCTTCCTGGTCGTACATCATGATTGAGCCGTCCTTGCGGGCGCTCGAGACTTTCCCGTCCTCAACCAGCTTGCGCCAGTCCCAGAAGTCCATGTTCGTGGTGATGCCGCGCTTGAGCGTGACATCGCCCCACTTCAGGCGCCCCGGGATCTTGCGCACGATCTCCTTGCCTTCCGGCCCGACGATCTTGTGCTCGACAACCTCGGATTCTGACCCGAGGCCCGCGGCTTCGGTGAAATATCCGCTGATGATCCCGGACACTTCGATTGCGAAGTTAAACGCTACAAGTGGGTCGCCGGCGACGGCGTCCTTGCCTGCTGGCATGGTGTATTCCTTTCTTCAGGCGGGGCCTAGTTCGCGCCCGGCGTGAACTGGCTGATGCGGAAGATGACGAACTCGGCCGGCTTCACCGGCGCGATCCCGACTTCAACGATGAGTTGTCCCAGGTCACGCGTTTCCACCGGGTTGTTCTCGGCGTCGCACTTCACGTAAAACGCCTCTTCCGGGGTGGCCCCGAAGAGCGCGCCGCCCATCCAGACCGTCTTCAGGAATGCCCGTACGTCGCGCTTCACGCGCTGCCAAAGCGCGTAATCGTTCGGTTCGAAGACGACCCACTGGGTGCCCCCTTCGATCGACTTCTCCACGTAGTTGAAGAGCCGCCGCACGTTCAGGTAACGCCAGGACGGGTCGCTGGAAAGCGTGCGTGCACCCCAAACGCGGACGCCGCGGCCGGGGAACACCCGGATGCAGTTCACGCCCACGGGGTTGAGCACGCTCTGCTCGTTGGCCGTGAGGTTGATAGGCAGCCCGAGCACGCCGCGAATTACTTCGTTGGCCGGGGCCTTATGCACACCGCGCTCGCCGTCGCTTCGCGCCCAGATGCCGGCCATGTGTCCAGAAGGAGGGACGAACATGGTCGTGCTGGTGGCGCCCGGCGTCGGGTTGGCCACCTGGACCCACGGGTAGTAGAGGGCCGCGTACTTCGAATCGTAGCCCGCTTCGTTCTGCCGCCAATCGAGCGCCTGCTGTGCGTTCATGTCCGGCATCGGGTCGAGGATGGCCACACGGTCGCCCATCTTTTCGCAGTGAGCGATCATCGCGAGCTGCACCGCTTTGACGCCGTCACGGTCCAGCGCCCCCGCCTGGTAGGCGGCCATCACGTCTGGAGCGCAGAGCATCGTTACGTTATCGACCGCTTCGAGGCCACCGAGGCCCGTCCGCTCGGCGACATTCCCTGCGTACTGGTCCGGGTTGACTTTGGCCATCGCTTTGGTGCTCGCCGCCGCCGCGGCCAGCGGGTAGGTACCGGGCGCCGGTGCGCGCTCGGTGGCGCCGCTGAACTCGAGGTTCACGAGTTGCGACTGCTTGTTCACGGTTTCGACGAGGTTCTTGGCGCCCTTGGCCAGGACGAGGTCCTCGAATTTTTCTTCGGTGGCGCCGCGACGCACGGTGACGGAGTAGCCGTCGTCACCGACTGCCGTGATCTCGACGGAGGTGGCCTCCGTGGAGAGGCCCTTGGCCGCCGCGCGCAGGGCGTTGCCGCTGCCCGTTTTGGCGGGGATGGCGGCGGCCGGTACCGCGGCGGCCGCCGATGAAGCGGCGCTGTCGCCGCCCACGCGGATCACGTAGCAGAGACCGCCACCGTTGTTGAAGTAGCCGTAAACGGCATGGGCCAGGTACGCCCCCGGGATGAATCCCCCGAAAGCATCGGTGAACTGTGTCCAGTTCGCGAGCATGACCGGGCTTCCGCTCGGCCCTTTCTCGGCGACGCCGACGAAAGCCGCGACCGCGGTCCCAACGCCCTCAATGGGCTTGGAACCCTTATCGACTTCTTCGACGTACACGCCAGGCGTGAGATACGACGTTGCCATAGGCGCCTCCCAGGATGTTCGAATGCCGTAGTGGCGTTCGGCGTACGGATACTAGCAGCTTTCGGGGGCCGGAGATCAAGCGGTTAGCGTTTCTTTGTTGGCGCGTCCAGTTCGAGGTCGTAAGACTCGCTCGGGACATCGAGCTTGCGGGTCACCTTGCGGCCGCCGGGCGCCTCGATCTCCAGCGAATACTTCCCCTGTTTCAGCCCTGGGATACGGAACTTGCCCGCGCCATCGCTGTGGAAAACGCCCCCGATGCCATCGACCCGGATGGCGGCGCCGCCTACTGGCTCCTCACCCATCCGTGCCACTCCAGCGACCATCACCGACCGGTGATCGCCGCTCCCGTCGCGAGGTCCGACGCCAAGTTCGCGGCTGATGACCATCGGCCCCGTCGTCGCCGCGAACACATCCATGGGCACGGTCGCGACCCAGGTGAGCGAAGTCCGCAGTTCGTTGTCCATCACGCCCCAGAAGTCCACCGGCTTCATCTGGTAGTCGGGTGGGACCGTCCGCAGCAGCACGGCGG
>JANXYE010000180.1 GCA_025350285.1 Chloroflexota bacterium | reverse complement strand
TCCATGTAGAGGATGCGCTTGTTGCCGCCCCCGACCTCGACGAGGGCCTCACGGTCCGGGACAACGGCGGAGGAAATCTGAAGGAACTCAACGGTGTTCATGGCCTCTCCCGAAAGCGGGCAAGGAGCGCCCGCGAATGTGCGTCCGCGATTCTAAGCTGGCCCGCCCGCCCGCGCGAGTTGCCGGGCTCGGTACTCGTCACTCGGTACTCAGTCCGGGTTGTCCAGGTACTCGCTCAGGCCGTAGCCGATGCGCGTGCCGTCGAGGGTGTATTCGGTCATCCCTTCGCCGATGTGGGTGATCACCTGGGAGCGGCGGTTGCGCAGCGGGATGAAGCCTTTGACCTTGCCCTCGACCGTGTGGATGTCGCCATTCGCGAGCGTGACCAGCGCCCTCAGGCCGTTGTGGTAGTTCGTGTCCCCTTCGTAGGTCGTGTCGAGCTTCACGTCCGTGATCTGGATGAGCTCCTGGCCCTTGTGGAAGACGCCGCCCGTGCGTCCACCGGAGACGCTGATGACCTTCCCGATGTCGTCGCCGTAGTTGCCCGTAATCCAGCGGTAGGAGGGCGTGGCCTGCCAATAGCGCGGGCCCCATGAGTGGTCGCGCAGGCCGTTCCCATCGAGTTCCAGCGGGGCTTCGTCATCGACCTGAATCGTGCCGGTGACGTGCATGTGCTGCTCGTAGTGGGCACGAGCGAAGTTGTTCTCGGACTTCTCATCGGCAACATGTCCATACATCGGCCCGACGCCCGTGTGCACGAGATCGAGCTTGAGCTTGCGGTGCGGGTTCTGCTTGAATGCGTCACCCGGTTCGCGCATGTCGCGCGGGTCGGTGAGGTAGACCACGGAGCCTTCGTAGGTCGTGCGGATCTTCTCGCCGGGTACAAGGACCTCGACCTTAAGGCCGCCCGCATCCCAGCCATCGTTGTTCGAAATCTGCGGGCGCTTGTAGTTGAACAGCGCCGCGCCGCCCGGGAGATAGACGATGACGGTCATCTCGGCGTGGCCTTCGTTCGCGCGGTTGCCAATGCGCACGAAGCCGCCCATCTGTTTCGTGCGGTCGAAGAAGTTGAAGTAGACCGACTCGTTGAAGTTCTCTTCTGGGCCGAGGGGATGGCAGTAGTCGTCTTCCGGCTTGACGTTCCCGACGACGGTGACCATTGGGCAGCTCCTTCGAGGGCGGCACGCCGCCGGTCGCGCATTCTACGACGACGGCGAGCTGAGCGCCCCAGCGGTTGGCCACGAAGGCACGAAGCCCAAAAATGACATCCACGAAACCCTGATGTTCGTTGTGCTTTCGCGGCTGATTCGCCCAGGGGCTACGGATCGACGATGAAGTCCCCGGATATGGGATGCAGCGTGCAAAAGAAGAAGAACGGGCCCGCCGTGCGGGCGGTGAAGGTCTGGCTCGTGCTACACGGCCCTCTGCAGGTTTCGCCGTGCCCGAGGCCGGGTAGGCCGAAGCTCAGGTTGTGCTCGACCCCGGAATCGTTGTTCTGGAGGGTGGCGGCGACCTGATCACCGGCGCGCACGCGGATCGTGGAACGGTCGAAGTTATTGCCGTTCGCGTTCACCGTGATCGCCACGAAACCAGCCGGACGTTGAGTGGGCGCGACGGTTGGTGGGGCTGCTGTCGGCGCCTCGGGAGCGGTCGGTGTGGCCGCGGGCTGGGCCGCGGTTGGAGAGGCGCCCGACGGCTGCGCGGTGGTGGCGGCGGAAGCAGAAGCGGAAGCCACCGTTGGCGTGGCCGCCAAGCTCGCGGCGCTCGCTACAGGTGTTGCGGTGGCCGCCAGGGTGGGTGTGTTGGTTGAGGCGCCCGCTGTCAGCGCGACAGTCCCGGCCGGAACCGGAGCAGCCGCCGTAAGCGTCCCGGGCGAAGAATCCCCGGCGCAGCCAACCAGGAGCGCGGAAAGGGCGAGAAGACCGCCGGCGATTCTTATGCAGAACACGAGTCAGATATTAGCAGCTATCTGCGCATGGTTGTCTAGCGGCCGCGGTTCGAGCGCCGATGGCACGCGCGGCGGTGGGGACGTAGGATTCGGCGCACCTTACCAATCGCCGGAGAAGCCCCCATGCAGTACTGCAAGGTCGAAACGAAGGGCCACGTCGCCTACGTCACCATCACCCGCCCGGAGGTGTTCAACGCGCTGCACGCGCCGGCGAACCTCGAACTCAACGGTGTCTGGGACAACTTCGCCGCCGACGACAACCTCTGGGTGGCCGTCCTCACGGGGGAAGGCGACCGCGCCTTCAGCGCCTGCAACGACCTCAAGTACACGGCCGAGATGTCGCGTCTGCCGGCCGACCAGCGCCCGCAGACGGGCTGGGCCGCGGGTGGCTTCGGCGGGCTCACGAGCCGCTACGACCTGTTTAAGCCGATCGTCGCGCGCGTCAACGGCTACGCCCTCGGCGGCGGGCTGGAGCTCGCGCTCGCCTGCGACATCATGGTCGCGGCCGATCACGCCGAAATCGGGCTGCCCGAACCGAAGCGCGGACTCATCGCTGGCGCGATGGGCGTCCACCGCCTGCCTCGCCATATCCCGCTCAAGGCGGCGATGGGCTTCATGCTCACGGGACGCCACATCAAGGCCCAGCGCGCGTACGAACTCGGGCTCGTAAGCGAAGTCGTCCCGCTGGCCGAACTCGACGCCTGCGTCGATGGCTACGTCGAAGACATCCTCAAGTGCGCCCCGCTGAGTGTGCGGGCGACGAAGGAAGCGGCCATGAAGGGCCTCGAAATGACGCTCCAGGCGGCAGGTGAGGGGCGTTACGAGTGGGAACTCGCCCGCCGCAAGAGCGCCGACGCGGTCGAAGGGCCTCGGGCCTTCGCGGAGAAGCGCGCCCCGAACTGGACGGGGGGATAGAGTCCGAGTCCCGAGTTCTGAGTGCACTCAGCATGCTCAGCCTGATGCAACAAATCGGCGCGATACCATCCTCGTGCGTTTCGCGGGCCGAGTTCCGAGTGACAGCCGTGGCCTGCTCCCGCGCGCTCTGGCGCTTGCCTTGAGGACAGCCGGGTTCGTCGGTAGTTGACCCCCACTCGGTAGTCGGCCCTCGGTACTCGGCCTCGGAACTCAAATATGCAGCGCCCGGCCCTCGGCGGAGAGGACCGACTCGTGCATCATCTCGCTCAGCGTTGGGTGCGGGAAGATCGCCTCGAGGAGCGCCTCCTCCGTCGTTTCCAGCGTCATCGCGATCACGTAGCCCTGGATGAGCTCGGTTACCTCGGCTCCGACCATGTGCGCCCCGAGCAGCTCGCCGGTCGCCCTGTCGAACACCGTCTTGACCAGGCCCTCGGTCTCGCCGAGCGCTATCGCTTTCCCGTTGGCGAGGAACGGGAACTTGCCGACTTTGATGTCGTAGCCAGCTTCACGCGCGGCCTTTTCGGTGAGGCCGACGCTCGCGACCTGGGGCTGGCAGTAGGTGCAGCCGGGGATGCGCCGGCGGTTCAGCGGGCGCACGGTTTCGATGCCGGCGATGCGCTCGACGCAGATCACCCCTTCGTGCATCGCTTTGTGCGCGAGGCACGGCGGTCCGGCTACGTCGCCAATCGCGTAGACGCCCGGCTCGCCGGTCTGTTGCCACTCGTCGATAACGATGTAACCCCGGTCGAGCTTCACCCCAGTGCCTTCGAGGCCAAGGTCTTCGGTGTTCGCCTGGACGCCCACGGCCGAGATCACGCGGTCCACGGTCAGCGTTTCGGTCGAACCGTCCGATTTTTCGATCGTCGCGGTGACGTTGTTGTCGCCCTTCTGGAGGTTCGTCACCTTCGCGCCCGTGTGGATGACCATGCCGTGTTTTTCGAACCGCTTGCGCGCGAAGGCGGAGATCTCCTCATCTTCGACCGGGAGGACCTGCGGCAGGATCTCCGCGACCGTGACTTCCGCGCCGAGTGCGCGGTAGAAGCTGGCGAATTCGATGCCGATGGCGCCCGAACCGACGACCAGCAGTGACTTCGGCATCTCCGGCGGGACCATCGCCTCGCGGTAGCTCCAGATGAGCTTTCCGTCCGGCTCGAGGCCCGGCAGCGCCCGTGCCCGCGCGCCGGTAGCAAGGATGATGTGGTCGGATTCGAGCTCAGCCACCGCCTGGCCATCCTTCGAAACCGCGAGCGTGCCCGGCCCCGCCAGCCTCGCCGTGCCATCGAAGACCTTGATCTTGTTGCGCCGCATGAGCGTCTTTACGCCGCCGCTGAGCTGCGCGGCCACGTCTCGTGATCGCTTCACAACCTTCGTCATATCGAAGCTCGCGCCGGTGACCGCCAGGCCGAAGGGGTCAAGGTCGCCGAGCGTTGAGTACAACTCGCTGGTGCGCAGCAGCGCCTTCGTCGGGATGCACCCCCAGTTCAGGCAGACGCCGCCGAGGTTCTCGCGCTCGACGATGGCGGTGGTCATCCCGAGCTGGGCGGCGCGAATGGCGGCGACGTACCCCCCGGGCCCGCCCCCCACGATGACGATGTCGAAGCGTTCGGCCATGATTCCTCCACGAACAGGACTGGATTCATTGTGCCCGATGTCCGCCGAACGAGTTCGCCGTACGGGTCATGCCGCCACCGCCCCAGGAGACGAATGTGAGACACCTCTACGTCGTGACGCACCCCCAATCGCAGCACCACGTCGATGGGCTCGTGGGCGGCTGGTACGACAGTCCTCTCACGGACCTCGGCAGGGCTCACGCCGTGCGCATCGGAGAACGGCTGCGCGAAGTGATTCCCAGCAGTGCACCCGTCGAGATCCACTCCTCGGACCTCCTGCGCGCGCACCAAACCGCGGAGGGCCTCGCGCTCGCTCTCGGGGCGCCTATCTTCGCCACGGCGGATCTGCGCGAGAAGTCCTACGGCGAAGCCGAGGGCAAGCCGCAGTCGTGGCTCGATGAACGCTTCGTCTTCGCCCCGAAGACCGGCGCCCGGATGGACCACCGGGACGGTATCGCCGGCGCCGAGAGCAAACGCGAGTTCGCCGGGCGAATCTATCGCGCCGTCGAAGCAATCCTGGAAAGCTCGTGCAGGCGCCATGTCATCGTCACGCACGGCTTCGCGCTCACGTTTGTGGTCGCCGCCTGGATCAAGATGCCGCTGGAGTCGGCTGGCCACATCAACGTCCGCTCGTCGAGCGGCGGCATCACCCATCTCTTCGAGGACGACGCCTTCCACAACCGCGCGATCATCAGCGTCAACGACACTTCCCACCTTGGACCAGGCTGAGCGCCCTTAGACGAGCAGCCGGTAGGGAGCCTCCAGCAGGCCCTTGATCGTCTGGACGAACTCGGCCGCCGGGGCGCCGTCCAAAACGCGGTGGTCCCAGGTGAGCGAGAGGGTCATCGTCTGGCGCTTGACCGGGCGGTCGCCCTCCCAACCAACCGTGTCGTGGATGCGGCCGACGCCGAGGATGCCCGCGTTCGGAGGGTTGATGATGGGCGTGAACATGTCGACCCCGAACATGCCGAGGGCGGTCACGCTGAAGGTGCCGCCCGCGTAGTCATCCGGGCCGAGCTTGGCGTTGCGGGCGCCGTTGGCGAGGCGGCTCGACTCGGCGGCGATGTCCTTCAACGAAAGGGCGTCAGCGTTGCGGATGACGGGCACGACGAGGCCGTCGTCGATGGCCACGGCCATCCCGACGTGGATCTCGCTGAGGAGCTGGATGCCGGCTTCGACAACCTGGGAGTTCGCGTTCGGGTGCTTCCGCAGCGCCTTCGCCACGGCTTTAATCACGAGGTCGGTGTACGAAGGCTTCACACCGTCGGGCGCCCACTCTTCGATGAGCTGGGCGCGCAGGCGGACCGCTTCGTCCATACCCACTTCCATCGCCAGCGTGAGCTGGGCCATCGACTGGAGAGACTGATGCATGCGCTGGAAGATCACCTTGCGGACGCCTCTGATCGGCACAATCTCGCCCGCGCCGTGAGCAGCGGGGGCCGGACGTGGCGCCGCTGGCGGTGCGGTTGGGGCAGAGGCCGCCGGAGCCGGTGTTGAGCCCCCTGCCGCCGCAGCCTCCACGTCTTCCTTCGTAAGTCGCCCGCCCGGGCCGGTACCCTTGACGGAACGGAGGTTGACCCCCAGCTGTTCGGCGAGCTTGCGCGCGAGCGGCGAGGCGAGGATGTCGCCGCTTG
>JANXYE010000348.1 GCA_025350285.1 Chloroflexota bacterium | reverse complement strand
GCCCGCGCCTTCCCGGAGAGCGACCTGACGTTCAAGGGCCGCGTCACATCCGTCAGCGACGATGGCGTGGTCGAACTGGAAGTGTGGGAGGAAAACGCCGACGGGCAGGTGCTCATGCCGGGTACGGCCCGCGTGCAACTGCCGGCGGCCTGACCGGAATCAATCGTGGTTGAGGCACCACACGTCTACCGAACCGGGAGCATGAGCGCGCGGTTAGGCCGAGGCCGCCCGTCCGGAGAAGCGGCCGTCGCGGTGCAGACATGGCACGACGATGTAGCCCTCCTCGATGTCTCCGAAGAGTTCGCACGGGTGCACTCCATCCCGCCAGGCCAGGTAGGCCGCCAGGGCACATGTCACGCCATCCATCTGGTCCTCAACGCTCTTGAGCACCCGTCCGGGGCAGGCGCCGGCCTCGGGCACGAGGGGTAGTGCCCTGAGTAGCGCTTCCGCGAGGCCCGGAAGTCTCGCCCGGACGAACCGCTCCAGGTCGGCCCGGTACTCCATCAGCCCCGCCCGCCGGACCGCCAGCGGCCCCTTCTTGTACTTGAGGATCCGGTCCCGCCGGAAGGCCGACACGTGGAAGGCGTGTGGGTAGACCTCGAACGCCCAGCGGCCCTTCGCGCCGGCGGTCAGCCCCTCTGGGCGCATCTCCCAACCCGACGCGCCCAGGCGGTCCGCGAGTTCGGGCCCGGCGGTCAACCCCCGCCGCCGCAAGAACCCTGATCCCGCCGTGTAGGGCGCGGCGTGGTAGCGGCCAAAAACTCGACCCATCTGCCGCTCGCCCTCGCAACGCTCCCGCCATGCGAGCGGCGCATCGACCGCGGCCACCACGTCCGGCCCAAGCCGCGCCAGGAGGTCAAACACGTCCCGCGGCCTGAGCACCGGGTCATCGACCGACAAGACCTCCATGCCCCCGCCCAGCTCGCGCAGCAGGCACAGCCCGGATGGGTTCCGGCCACTCCAGGCCAGGTCGATCCCCACGAACGCGGTCACCGGGCCATCCTAACGGCCACGCACTGAGCGGTCGGCAGTCGTATAGAATCGCGCCATGCCGGATGTTCTTCCCGCCCTCGCCAACCGCCGCGCCCGGCGCGCCTTCGACCCGCGAGCGGTGCCGGTCGAGATCCAGCGCACGCTGTGGGAGGCTGTATCCCTCGCACCGAGCCATGGCAACGGCCAGCCGGTCCGGCTCGTCGCCGCCGAAGGCACGGTCGCCCGCGAAGCGCTGTTCAAGGCTCTCTCTGAGGGCAACCGGCAGTGGGCAGGCGCCGCGCCGCTCCTGGTCGCCGTGCTCGCCAACCCGCAGCACGACTTCGAGGCCCCCAATCGCGACGGCAGCACGCGCGAACTCTGGCCGCTGCATACGGGCATCGCCGTCGGCAACCTGCTCGCCCAGGCCACGGATCTGGAACTCGTCGCGCACCCCATGGCCGGGTTCGACGAAGCGGCCGTGCGCGAGGCCCTCGGCATTCCCCAGAACGTGCGTGTCGCCACGGTCGTGGCAATCGGCTACCCCGGAGACCTGGCGGACCTCGTCCCGGACCTCCGGGCCCGCGAGGACGCGCCGCGGAAGCGCCTCCCGATCGAAAACCTCGTCTCCATTGACCGCTGGGACGAGCGGCAGGCCGTCAGCGCGCGTTCGCCGAAGGAGAAGAAGTGAACCTCCCGCTCTCGGCCTCGGGAGTGCCCGCGATGGCCGTCGCCCAGGCCTGCGCCGCCCGCGCTCGCGAGATAATCCGCGGCGCATTCGGCGACGGTCCGGCTATTTCAGTCAAAGGGAACCGCAACATTGTCACCGAGACCGATGTCGCTGTGGAACGGGCGGTCCACGAAATCCTCGCGCGCGAGGTCCCGGAGCATGCGATCCTGTCCGAAGAGACGGCGGCTGACACCCGTTCGGGAGGCTGGATGTGGGTCTGCGACCCCGTCGATGGCACGAAGAACTTCGCCCAGGGCATCCCCCACTTCGCCTTCAGCATCGCCCTCTGCTACGACGAAGTGCCGCGGCTCGGGCTCACCCTGCACCCACTGCTCGACTGGGAGTTTCGGGCGGAACGAGGAGGCGGCTGCTGGCTGAACGAGCGGCGCGTCACCGTCTCGGGCCGCGCCTCGCTCGCGGAGAGCGTCGTCTCCGTCGATCTCGGATTCGATGACCTTCGCGGGGGCCAGCAACTCGACCTCTCGCGGGCGCTCTGGACGAAGGTGCAGGGCATCCGCACCTCGAGTTCGGCGGCCCTCGGATTCGCTTTCGCGGCGGCCGGCAAGTGGGACGCCTACATCCATCGGCAGTTGAGCCCGTGGGACAGCGCCGCGGGCATTGTCCTGGTCGAAGAAGCGGGCGGCGCCGTCAGCGATCTCGAAGGCAACCCGGCCTCTATCTACAGCGAGGCCGTGGTCTGCGGCACGCCAGCCGTCCAGCGAGAACTTCGCTTACTGGCCGAGCGTGTCTCGGGCCGTGCATAATCGCCGCACCACGCGGGCGGCCGAAGGGGATCCATGCTCATCGTCCTGCCATCGATCGTATCAGCCATCGGCGTCGCCTTCGTCGTGGTCGGGGTCGTCGTGGACCAGGATGTGGTGCGTGCCATTTTTCTCTCCATCGGGCTGCTGCTGCTCTGGTTCGATGTCTTCCTCACACTTGCCTTCGTGCGAAGGTCGCTGCGCAACATCGACCGCCGCATGCGCCGCATGGAAGCGCACCTCTACCGCGATTCAGACGGCTGAGAGGAAGACCAGCGCGAGCACCGCGCTCGAAACGGCGAGCACCCCAAACAGCCCGTTGCGGCCGAAGAGGCGGGCCGCCCGTGGCGCCGTCAGTAGCGCCACAACCCCGGCAATGGCCGCGAGCAGCGCGCGTTCCTGGCTCACGAAGGCGAGTACGACAGTCGCCGTGGACGCGGCCGCCCCAAAACAGCCCATCGCCAGGCGGAACGCGGCCCGCACATCCAGCCGGTGGGCGGCTCCCCGCACCCGGCCGGCTTCGGCCGCAACATCCGGGATCTGGTTCGCGAGGTGAACGGACGCCCCCAGCAGGATGCCCAGGGGAAACGCCCACCACAGGAGCGCGTGCCAGGCCCCCGCCGCGCTGAACACCCAGACCGGGACCAACGGGAACGCCACAGACATCGGAAGCCAGCTGAGGGCCGTGCGTTTCAACCAGGCGTCGTAGATGAGACCACAGGCGAGACCGGCCAGGCCGATCGCCCACGGCCCGGGGTCCAGCCCGAGCGTCACGACCATGCCCGCGCCCGCGAAGAGCACCGCAAGCCTGGTCGCTGAGCGCGGCGCCAGATCGCCTCGCACGAGCGGCTTGGGCCGGTTCGCGGCCCGGTCATCGGCGACATCGACCACGTCGTTCGCCGCGCCAATCGCGAACTGGTAGGCCAGCATCCCCAGCCCGAGCATCAGATACAGCCCCACGCCCGCGGAGCGGTCCGCGAGGGGCACGAGGGCAAGGGTGACGGCCGTCACCAGCAGAGACGGAAACGGATGGACGATGCGCACGAGCCCGCGCACCCGGTTCGGCCGCCCCCCCGTCTCAGACGCCCCGGCCACGGGCCGCGGCGGCGGCGAGGAGCTGCCAGGCGCGGCCTTCGCCTTTGGTTCGCGTCTCTTGCCGCTAATAGACGGGCTGGCCCTGCGCCGCTGAGTCTCGCGCCTGCTTCAAGTCACGAGCGGCGCCCGCCGTCATCGCCGCGGCATCCCCGGTGATCGTGATCATCTGATACCCGGCGGCGGCGTGCTTCGCGGCGAGGCCCGCGTTCGCGTGGATGCCCGGCACCACGCCGTGGCGCTTGCAGGTCTCCGCGATCCTGATTCGGGCCTCCTCGAAGGCCCCCTCGTTGTCCATCCGCGGCTGCTGCCCGAGCGTGATACTGAGGTCGGCCGGGCCAACATAAACAGCGTCGATTCCGGGCACAGCGAGGATATCGTCGAGCCCGTCCAGCGCCCTTTGCGTTTCGATCATCGGAATGACCGCGATCTCGTCGTTGGCGTGGGCAAAGTAGTCCGGCCCGCCGTAGTACGCGGCCCGCACCGGTCCGAAGCTGCGCGAGCCCTGGGGGAAGTAGCGACAGGCAGCAACCGCCTGCTTCGCCTCCTCGACGCTGTTCACCATCGGGATGATGATCCCGTAGGCGCCGGCGTCGAGCATCTTCCCGATGATCCCGAATTCGTTCCAGGGGACACGCACGAAGGGGATGGTCGGGGTCGTGGAGATCGCCTGGAGCATGGTCGTCGCGACCTGGTAGTCGATGAGCCCGTGCTGCATATCGATCGTGATCCAGTCGTAGCCCTGATGAGCCATGACCTCGGCCGAAAAGGCGCTCGGGATCGAAAGCCACGCCCCGTGCGTCACCTGCCCGGCCTTCCACTTCGCTTTGGCACTGTTTTCGCGCATCAGATTCTCCTCACAAGAGCTCGTTCAAGGGCTTCGGGATTCACGCACTCGGGCGGGCGCTCTCCCGCGAGCACCGCCATCACGTTCGTAATCGAAAGGTCCAGCATCGCGGCCCGCGTCTCCACCGTCGCCGACCCAATGTGAGGCAGCAAGATGGTGTTCGGCGCCGAGAGGATGGGCGAGGCGGCTGGTGGTGGCTCGACTTCGAGCACGTCCAGAGCCG
>JANXYE010000315.1 GCA_025350285.1 Chloroflexota bacterium | reverse complement strand
ACGCCGCGCGGGGCGACCTCGGCGTGACGCTCGCTGGCGGGCGTCCCATCGGGCCGGAGCTCAAGGAGCGGATTCCGACGAGCATCGAGTTGGGGCTAGTAGGGCTACTCGTGTCCCTCGTCATCGCGCTGCCCGTCGGCGTCATCTCGGCGGTCAAGCAGGATTCGTGGCTCGACTACATTTTTCGTGGGGGAGCGATCGCGATGCTCGCCCTACCCTCCTTCTTCATCGCGACGATCGTGATCGCCCTTGCCGCCCGCTATGGAGATTATTCGTTTCCGCTCTTCTACAAGAAGATCTGGGACGATCCTTCAGCGAACATCCAACTTGTCTGGGTACCGGCGATTATCCTCGGTGTCGGGCTTTCCGGGACGATTCTGCGGCTCACCCGCGCGCAGATGCTCGAAGTCCTTCGCCAGGACTACATGCGGACAGCGCGTTCCAAAGGCCTTGCCGAACGCACCGCAGTGATCCGCCACGGCGTGCGAAACGCGCTCATCCCGGTGATCACGATCGTGGGCTTGCAGGTTCCGGTGCTTGTCGGCGGCTCACTCGTGCTTGAACAGATTTTCACGATCCCCGGCGTCGCGCGCTACCTCTTCCAGGGGATTAGCGACCGCGATTTCCCGGTGATCATCGCGGTCAACATGATTATCGCGTTGGTCATCATTTTCGCCAACCTCGCGGTCGATCTGACGTACGCCGTGCTCGACCCCCGCATCCGCCTCTCCTAAGGAGCGCCACATGGCCGCCATCTCTCGCGAGTCTGCCCAGCTGGAGCAGTTCTTTCGACCTCAGCGGCCGTTCGTCCAGCGATTCCCGGAGACCACGTGGCGGTTCGTCCGCTCGAAGCCGATGGGGGCGTTTGGCGCCGCCGTGCTCGTCATCATCGTCGTGGTAGGAATCTTTTCGCCCTGGATCGCGCGGGAACCACTGAGCCAGACAAACCTGAATAACGCCCTCTCTGCCCCGAGTAGCCAGTATTGGTTCGGTACCGACGAAAACGGCCGCGACCTGTTTTCGCGCGTCATCTTCGGCTGCCAGGTCACTGCGATGGTCGGGATTGGCACGGTGCTCCTGGTCTCGATCCTCTCCCTCCTCGTCGGCGTGACGAGCGGCTATTTCGGCGGGAAGTTTGACTTCATCATCCAGCGCCTCGTCGATATCTGGCTGAGTTTTCCGGCCATCTTCCTTATCCTCACACTGCTCGCCGTCTTGAACGTCAGACCCGGCATCTCGGGGTTCTTTGGATTGGGCCGGGGGCCAGAATTCGGTCCGGACCCGAACGGCGGGGACTGGTTCTGGAACACGTTTCCGAGGACCACGATCATTACCCTGGCGCTCGGGCTGGTGCTCGCCGGCGGCGCCTCGCGCGTCGTGCGGGCGGCCGTGTTCGCGACGAAGGCGAACCCGTACGTCGAGGCGGCCACGGTGCTCGGTGCGAGCTCCACGCGGACGATCCTGCGCCACGTGCTGCCCAACATCATGCCCACCGTCATCGTCCTGGCGTCGTTGCAGCTCGGCACCGCCATCCTCGCGGAGGCGACCATCAGCTTCCTCGGGCAGGGAGTCACGAACTTTCCCACCTGGGGCCAGATGCTCTCCGGTCAGACCCGTCTGCTTGCGGAGCGGCATATCTACCTGGCGCTCTTTCCCGGATTGGCGATCTTCATGGCCGTCTTCGGCTTCAACATGCTCGGCGACGCGCTGCGGGACGTGCTCGACCCGCGGCTGCGGGGGTCTCGGTAGGGACGCGGTATCCCGTTCGCGGCCAGCGTTTGGCCGTCCGCGGGAGAATGGCGACCGCTCCCATGAGGTCGCGGTACTGTCCTCGCTCCGGCGACGCGCTGCGCGATGTTCTCGACCCGCGGCTGAGGGGCTCGCGCTGAGGGCTGCGTAGAATCCCGGCGGGAATGCCGCCGCTTTGAATGCCCGGCGGATTCGGCAGGTTCGGGCCGCCGCTCCGTCTCCGTCGCGGTGCTGAGGTGGTTGGCGACTCCCGTGTTAACGCCGTTAACAGTCTGTTCGTGCATCATGCGAATCGATGAGTGCCGGACGTGTCGTTGCTGTCATTGATGTTGGGTCGAACTCCGTGCGGCTGCTGGTTACCCGTCAACTCACCGCCTCGGCGTTCGAGGTTGTCGATGAGGAGAGCTTCGACGCCCGCCTGGGGGAGGGCCACCAGGGCGGCCTCCTGAGAGATCGAAGAGCACACGTCTGAACTCCAGTCACG
>JANXYE010000304.1 GCA_025350285.1 Chloroflexota bacterium | reverse complement strand
TACGTGCTCGCCGCGGCCCGCGGCCTGAACCCGGCGAAGATGGTTGTGGTCGTGGGCCACAGGGCGGAGCTGGTACGCGAAAGCCTGGCTCTGGCGGACATCACGTTCGTCGACCAGCGGCGGCAGCTGGGGACGGCCGATGCCGTCCGTCAGTGCCGCGAGGCTACCGGCGGCGCAAGCGACGTCCTGGTGCTCAACGGCGATTCGCCGTTCATCACGAGCGGGACGCTGGAGATGCTGGCTGGCTCGAAGGGTTCTGCGCCGCTGGCGTTTCTCAGCTGTCTCGTGCCGGATAGCGGCGGATTTGGGCGAGTCCAGAGGGACGGCGAGGGCACGGTCACCGGGATCATCGAACAGACTGGTGGGCGCGGGGCGAGCTTCGAAGCGGAGCGCAACGCTGGCCAATACCTGTTCGATGGGGGCTGGCTGTGGACGCATATCGACCAGGTTGGCGCTTCGCCGACGGGTGAGTTTTACCTGACAGACCTGGCCGCAATGGCCTGCGCGGAAGGCACGCCTCCAATCGCGATCCATGCCCCGGCGGAGGAGCTGATGGGCTTCGACGACCGTATCGGACTGGCCGAAGCCGAGGGCGTGATGCGCCGCCGCATCCTGCGCACCCACATGCTCAACGGCGTCACGATCAGCGACCCGGCGACGACGTATATCGACGCCCATGTGACCATCGCCCAGGACGTGACGCTCTTGCCAAATACGACCCTGACTGGCGGCACGGCGGTCGGTAGCGGGTCCCGGATCGGGCCGAACGCGATCCTCCGCAACGCGCGGGTGGGCGAGCGCGTGGTCATCGGGCCGTCGGTGGTCGAGGATTCGACGATCGCGGATGGGGTGCGGATCGGGCCGTTCTGCCATGTGCGCGGAAACTCGACGATCGGAGAAGCCTGTGAGCTGGGCAACTACGCCGAGGTCAACCGTTCGCGGCTGGGCCGGGGCGTAAAGATGCACCACTTCAGCTACCTCGGCGACGCGACCGTTGGCGACAACGCGAACATCGCGGCCGGGGTCATCACCTGCAACTTCGATGGCGTGAACAAGAACCCAACGGTGATTGGCGAAGGGGCGTTCGTCGGCTGCGACACGATGCTGGTCGCCCCGGTGGAGATGGGGGCCGGTTCGCAGACAGGCGCGGGGACGGTGCTGCGCGAGAGCTTACCGCCGGGAATGCTGGCCGTGGGCGTCCCGGCGCGGATTCTCCGGCCGCGGGCGGGCGCCTGAGGTGGACGACTTACGCGCACCGCTCACGATCCTCGCGCTGGTAGCCGCGTCGCTGGTGCTGGCGGCGGTGGCGGCCGCTGAAACGGCGCTCGAACGGGCAAGCGATGTACGCATCCAGGCTCTCGCCAACCGGGGCCACCCAAAGGCGCGGCGGATCGCCAGCAAAGTGCAGGAGCCGAGGGTCTTCCTCGGGCCGCTGACCTCGGCGCGGGTGCTTTCGGCGGCCGCCATCGTGGCCCTTGGGGCCTACCTCGGCGCAGAGGCATTCGGGCCGCTGAAGGGAGCGCTGGGCATCGGCATCGCGGCGGGGGCGTACGTCGCCGTGATTGAGACGACCGTGGGCCTCGTGGCGGCCCGCCAGCCGGAGTACGCGGCTATCCAGCTCAGCCAGATCGTACGTGTCACGGGCGTCGTGTTCGCGGTCCCGGCCTTCGTCCTCGGCCTGCCATCGCGGTTAGTGGCGCGTTCGATCCAGGCGGTAACGCGGGACACCGATACGGACATCCTGGCGCTCGTCGAGCGGGAGGAAGCGGCAGGCGGGGTGGAGGAGCAGGAGCGCCGGATGATCCGTGGCGTCATCGCCCTCGAAGACAAGACGGCACGCGAGATCATGGTACCGCGCATCGACATGGTCGCGGCGGACATCGAAGACCGGGTGGAGGACGTCGCCCGGTTGGTCAACGAAAGCGGGTTCAGCCGGGTGCCCGTCTTCCACGAGAACGTGGACGACATCGTGGGGATTGTCTACGCGAAGGACCTGCTGCGCGTGGTCTACGCCGGCGGCAAGGAGCGGACGCTCACCGACCTGAAGCGCAACGCCTCGTTCATCCCGGAGTCGAAGCGCCTCGACGAGCTGCTCACCGAAATGAAGGCTTCGCGGACGCACATCGCGATCGTCGTGGACGAATACGGCGGTACGGCGGGGCTGGTCACGATCGAGGACCTGCTCGAAGAAATCGTCGGCGAAATCGAGGACGAGTACGACAACACGGCCCCGCGTACGGAGGTGATCTCCGACGACGAGGTGATCATGGACGGCGGCCTGGCCACGGCCGTGCTGAAGGATCTGTTCGGCTTCGACGCGGAATCGGAGGACTTCGACACGGTCGGCGGGTTCGTGATGAACCGCCTCGGGCGCCTGCCCCAGGTCGGCGACGAACTGGAGGCGGGGCGCCTGCGGCTGCGGGTTGTGAGCATGGCCGGGCGCCGAATCCGGCGGCTTCGCGTGACGCGCCCGGAGCGGGGCGATGAGGACGAGCGAGACGAAGGCGAAGCGGAACGGTAGCGGAGTGGATACGGAAGCCTGTTACGCTGGAGCACATCTCAAGGTTCGGGGTTGACTCATGGCTGAACTCACCGAATTGGCGATCAGACTGCTGCGGGGCAAGAACCTGGCGACCATCGCGACGCTGATGAAGGACGGATCGCCCCAAGCATCGGTTGTCTGGATCGATACCGACGGGAAGCACGTGATCTTTAACACAGCCGATGGGCGGATCAAGACGAACAACCTGCGCCGCGACGGGCGCGTAGCGGTCGCCGTGGTGAATGCCGAGAACCCGTACGAGCAGGCGCTCATCCGTGGGCGCGTCGTGGAAATGACGCACGAAGGGGCGGACGCCCACATCGACGCGATGGCGAAGAAGTACCTGGACACGGATTCCTATCCGGGCCGGAACCCGGCTGAGGTGCGCGTCATCGTGAAGATCGCGCCGGACCGCGTGGGCTAGCCCGCGTGGAGGAGGAACCGCCGCCGCGGGTCAGCGTGATCCTGCCGACGTACAACGGCGAGAAATACCTCGGCCTGGCCGTCCGTTCCGTGCTGCGACAAACGTTCGGCGACTTCGAACTGCTCGTGCTCGATGACGGGTCTACGGATACCACACCGCGCATTCTGCAGCGGCTGGCCGCGAGCGATGAGCGGATGCGAGTCATCTCCCTGCCCCACGGCGGGATAGTGGCGGCCTTGAGGGAGGGCGTGCGGCAGGCTCGGGCAAACCTGATAGCCCGGATGGATGGAGACGACATCTGCCTGCCGGAGCGGTTCGCGCGCCAGGTGGA
>JANXYE010000260.1 GCA_025350285.1 Chloroflexota bacterium | reverse complement strand
AGGCCATCGCGCTCCGGGTCTTCGCCGACGGCTTTGAGCATTTCGAGCACCGCGGCCTTGAGACGTTCGCGATCGAGGTTCGGGTTAGGGCTCACTCGTCACCTTCCATAGGGGGCGCAAGGATCGTAGGCGAGCGCCGGGCAAAGGACGAACTTGCGAGGGCACGGAAGGCCATGCCGCCAGGGGCCAAGACGCCAGGCGCCGAAGTGCCAACGGTTCCCGGGTGGCGGGTCAGTCGGCCGCCAAGGGGCCAAGAGGCCAAGGACGCTGTTGACGTGGATCGACTCGGATAGGCCAACCTCCCGTCTGCATTGATCGTCTTGCCCTCTTGGCGGCCTGGCGTTTGCGGTTCGGCTAGCGGGCGCCGCGGATGGTTTCGGTGTGCTGCACTCGGTCCATCAGGTCTTTGCGGGAGATCACGCCGAGCAGGTGGCCATCGCTGATGACGGGCACCTGGTTGAGGCTCTTTTGGCCGATGAGTGCCAGGACCTCGATCGCCGGCGTCTCGGGCCCGACGGTTGAGAGCTGCTCGGAGGGGGTCATGAACTCGCCGGCGGTCCGCTCTGGCCATTGCTCCTTCGGGACGCGGAGCAGGTCGGAGAGCGTGAGGATGCCGCGCACGCTTCCCTTGTCGGCGATGATCACGGCGCGGTCGCCACGGCCGAGGACGTGCTCATCGACGACCACCTGGAGAGGCGTCTCGGGCGGCAGGGAGAGGACATAGACATCCATCAGGTCTCGTGCGCGCAGCTTGCTGAGGGCGGATTCCAGTTTCACGCCGCCCGCTTCGGCGCGCGCGGCTGAAAGCAGGAACCAGCCGATAAGGAGGAACCAGAGTCCGTTAATCGCGAACCCGAAGACGAACAGGATGAGGCCGCCAGCCATCATGATGTAGGCGCAGGTTTCGCCCACGCGCCCGGCCAGCATCGTGGCGCGCGTGAAGCTCTTGGTTTTGCCCCATGCGATGGAGCGGAAGACGCGTCCGCCGTCCAGGGGGAAGCCGGGGAGGAGGTTAAAGATGGCGAGGATGGCGTTCACGGTGGCGAGGTAGGTGAGGATGGCCTCGACCTTGTCGTTGGGCGCCACCAGCGACGCGACGCCGGCGATGAGCGCGATGGCGATGCTCGTCAGCGGGCCGGCGATGGCGATGGCGAACTCTTCGCGGGCGGTCTTCGGCTGGCGCGAAAGGTGGGAGACACCGCCGAACAGGAAGAGGGTGATCGTCGGTACGGGGAGTCCTCGACGGATGGCGACGACAGCGTGGGCCAGTTCGTGGAGGAGCACCGTGACGAACAAGAGCAAGGCGGAGGCCACGCCAATCGCCCAGTAGGCGCCCGTGCTCCAGCCAGCGTAGGTGTCCGGAAAGACGTTATCGGCGAGCGTCCAGGAGACGAGGGCGAGGATGAGCAGCCACGACGGGTGCACTTTGATGCTTATTCCACCGAGCCGGGCAATGGTGACGGCGCGCATAGTGACCTTCCTCCGCGCGGGAGCGCGCCCTTCCAGTGTGCCGGATCGCGGCCCTTTTTTGGGGCCACGTGGGAGGTTCCGCCGCCAAGAGGCCAAGGTTTACGAATGGAGGTAGGGTCGCTTCTCCCCGCGGCGTGGAACGCGATGCCGCCAAGGGGCCAAGTGGCCAAGATTCCGAGTGAAGTGACGCCGCTTCTGACTTTCCGGTTCTTCGCCTTGGCTCCTTGGCCTCTTGGCGGCTAAGTTTTCCGGCGTCCCCCACGCTTGGCGTTCGGACGTTCGTATATGATGGGCGGCAGCGCATTCGAGGAGACTCCGCATGGCCATCCCCCAGGTCCAGATCGACGCAATGTTCGCGGCGGTGGACGCCGGCGACGCGGAGGCGATACGCACGCTGATCCGCAACCGCGTCGATATCGTCGATGCGCAGCGGCCGGACGGGCTTTCGGTGCTGCTCCATGCGATGTACCTGGGCAAGTGGGAGCTGGTTGATATCATCGCGCCGATCCACCCGGGGCTGGACGTTTTCGAATCGGCGGCCCTGGGCCGTGCGAGCCGGATCAAGCATCTGACGACGACGAACGTACTGCTCCTTGGCAAGCGCACACCGGATGGCTGGACGGCGCTTCACCTGGCGGCGTTCTTCGGCCAGATCGAGGCGGCGCGGATGCTGATCGACAAAGGCGCCGACGTAAACGCGCGCAGCGAGAACGAGATGGCGAACTGTCCGCTCCATTCGGCGGCGGCGGGCGACCACTACATGGTCTGCGAACTGCTCATCGCCAACGGGGCCGATGTGAACGCGACCCAGGAGGGCGGCTTTACGGCGATGATGGAAGCGGCCACGCACGGGGACCGGGGCCTCTGCGAACTGCTCCTGCGCCGCGGCGCAAACGGGAGGATGAAGTCGGCGGCGGGCAAGTCGGCGGCGGAACTGGCGGCGGAGGCCGGTCACGAGGAGCTGGCCGGGGCGCTCCTGTAGGCGGGACTGTACGCACACCACGGGATGGCGGGGCGAGAGGTTAGCGCCACTACGCCAGGCGGGCGCTCGTGCTGAGAGGCTGTTGCGCTGCCCATTCGAGCCATCCAGCGTCCAGCCGGCAGGCATCCCAACCCCTGGCCTTCAGATAGACGACGGCCTCATCCGCGAACTGGCAGTAGGCGCCACGGCAGTAGGCGACCACCGGACGGTCCCGGGGGAGTTCGCGGGCGCGCCGATCGAGCTCGCCGGGTGGAAGGGAGATGGCGCCAGGCAGGTGGCCGTGGTTGTACTCAAGTGGCGGCCGCACGTCGATGAGGGTGACTTCACCGGCCTCAACCCTGGCGAGGACGTCGCCTGCCGAGAGCGCCGCGGTTTCGCCGGCGCCCTCGATAGCGAATGACCGGACGATCACGTCGATCTCGGGGAGCCGGTTCTGGGCGACGGTGCGGACCGCCAGCCAGAGGCGGAGGACATCGTCGCCGGCGAGACGGTAGAGGACCTTCGTCCCTTCGCGCTCGGACTCCACGAGGTGGGCTGCTCGCAACACCTGGAGATGCTGCGAGACGTTTGCCAGCGACATGCCGGTTTCGGCCGCCAGGGCATCGACGTGCCGGGGCGACTGCGCTAGCAGATCGACGATCTCCAGACGGCGGTCGCTGGCAAGGGCCTGGGCGATGCGAGCGAATTCTGGATAGATCCGCTGCTTGAACAGCCGATGGCTCATAGAGGCAGGCTAGCACAGCTAAACTCGGTTGGACAATTTATCAAGTATTCTATTGACAATGCGATTATGTGGGACCACACTCGCTGCACGCGCGACGGTGGCCGTTCGCGGTTCAGCATGGCGCGCGGGCCGGGGGAAGTAGATGCCAACGAACAACGCCGTCCGCGAACGGCTGGAAGTACAGGGCTACGTTGGCGTGGCCGACCGCGACGCTGGCTTTGCGGGAGCGTGCAGCGTACGGAGCGGGATGACGGCCTGGCGCAGCAAGGGGTTGCCCACAGAGCAGGGCTGCGGGCTGAGCCGGTGAGCTTCGAGGCGGCCCGCGGCGTGAGTCTCAAGCGACCGATCGTGCTCGGGATTGGCGCGAACTGGCGTCAGTTCGCGCTGCTTATCGCGGTGAACGCTTTCGTTGGGGGCATGGTGGGGCTGGAACGGTCTGTCCTTCCGCTGGTGGCCAAGGACGAATTCGGCATCGCATCGACAACCGCGGCCGTCTCGTTCATCGCGACGTTCGGGCTCGCGAAGGCGGTCTCGAACCTGTTCGCGGGCCGCCTGGCTGAGCGCTACGGCAGGCGGAGGGTGTTGATTGGCGGCTGGTTGGCCGGGATTCCCGTGCCGTTGATGATCATCTTCGCGCCAGCATGGGCGTGGATCGTCGCGGCGAATGCGCTCCTGGGGGTCAACCAGGGGTTGGCATGGTCGATGACCGTGAATATGAAGATCGACCTGGCCGGGCCGAAGCGGCGGGGGACGGCGCTCGGACTGAACGAGGCGGCCGGATACCTTTCGGTCGCGGCGGCGGCCTTTCTCGCTGGCGTCATCGCGGAGGAACGGGGGCTGCGGCCAGAGCCGTTCTACCTCGGCATCTTGTTCGCGGCGGCGGGCCTCGCGTTGAGCGTGCTCTTCGTGCGGGACACTTCGGCGTTCGTTGTAGCCGAGGGCGGCGCCCGCCCGGAGCCGCATTCGTTGCGCCGGAGCTTCGCGGAGGCGACCTGGCGGCGGCCCGCGCTCTTCGGCGTAAGCCAGGCGGGCTTCGTGAACAACCTCAACGACGGGCTGGCGTGGGGTGTCTTCCCGCTGCTGTTCGCGAGCCGGGGTCTCGGCCTCGATCAGGTTGCCGTCCTGGCGGCGACCTACCCGCTCGTCTGGGGTGGACTGCAACTGGTCACCGGCTGGGCGAGCGACCGTGTTGGGCGAAGACCGCTCGTGACGGCGGGAATGCTCGTCCAGGCCGCGGCGATCGCGATGGCGGCCGCCGCCGG
>JANXYE010000253.1 GCA_025350285.1 Chloroflexota bacterium | reverse complement strand
ACCGTGCTACTCGTAAGCACCCCTGCGAAGGCGTACTCGTGAAACGACCGCAACACCCGGCGACCCAGCGTCCCTCTCGATGATGACCCGCCAATCGCCGACGCGAAGCCGCACTTCGTCGCTTCGCCCACGAAGAGCCTTGATGTCGCCTTCACCGGGTCGTCCGAACGCGATGATCGCCGCCCGCACACGCCGAGCCTGGCGGGGGTCTTGTTGAAGGAGTTCGACTAGATCTTCAACCGCTTCGCTCTGCCCCAGGAGTCTCCGCACGGCTAGCCGTCGCCGAACAGCGGGTTCACCTGGGCCGTTGTCTTATAATCACCCGCCAGATAGGACGCCCATCGGCGGTCGAGAAGCTCGGCTTCGTCATCGTCCAACGGCTCATCGTCGAGCGGAGCCATCAGGAACGCGCGCAGGACGGGGTCGGTGTGTAGGCGGGCGAGCGACGCCGCCGCCTCATCAATGGATTCTGGCGGCAACTCATCGACGAGTTCATGGAGTGTCGCTCGGGTGGTCACCATTTCAGAATACCACATCCGCCGCCCGCGCCGGTCCCCGCCGTTCGTGCGGTTCTTCACGATCTGGTAGATTTGGGCGCGAACTTACCCCGTTCCGGCGCGCCTCGGGCGGCCGGGCGTGCAGGACATCGCATGGCAACGCTTACCATCGACGGCAAGGTCATTGAAGCCCCAGCCGGGGCGCCACTGGTGGAAGTCCTCAAGAAGAACGGCTTCTACACCCCGAACCTTTGCTACATCGACGGGCTCAAACCGTATGCGGGCTGCCGCACCTGCCTGGTAGACGTGCAGGGCCCTCCCGGGTTGCAGCTAAGCTGCACGAGCCTCGTGCAGGACGGCATGGTCGTGATCACAGAATCGGACGAGGTCAAGGACGCGCGCAAAGCCGTGCTTTCGCTCATCCTCGCGAACCACAGCGACCGCTGTCTCACCTGCCACCGCCGCGAACACTGCCACCCCGGCGACATCTGCTTGCGCGACGACGTCGTCACCCATCGTTGCCTCACCTGTTCGAAGAACTACCGCTGCGAACTCCAGGCGACCTGCGAGATGGTCGAGATGTCCGGTTACGAACCGTGGGTGGGCGAAGAGCGATCGTTCTACCAGGCCCCGCAGCCGCCAGCGGACCGCGGCAACCCGTTCATGGAGTTCGACCCACAGATGTGCATCATCTGCACGCGCTGCCAGCGGGCCTGCGAAGAGAAGCGCCACACCGGGGCGATCACACTCAGCGGGCGCGGCTGGGACACACAGATCGCCTTCGGCGCGGGCGGGCCTATCGACGAATCCAACTGCGACTTCAGCGGGGCCTGCATCGACGTCTGCCCCACGGCCGCGCTGATGGAACACCCGAACAAGTGGGTGGCGAAAGCCGACAGGTGGACGACCACGACCTGCGACTCGTGCGCCGTGGGCTGCTCCATCCAGCTCGGGTCGAAGGAAGGGCGCGGCGTGCTCGTCCGCCCCGGCGATGGCAACCCCGTGAGCGGCGACCAGATCTGCGTACGCGGGCGCTACCATTACGATTCGTTGAAGCCGCGAGAAAGGCTTTCGAAGCATCTGCTCCGGCGGGGGGCGATCCAGGCGCCGGCGACGTTCGCGCAAGCCATCGACGAAGCCGTGAAGGCGATCAGAGACGCCGCCAGCAAGGGCAAGGTCGGCGTGCTTGTGGGCGGGACGGTGACGACCGAGGAGGCGTGGATCGCGGCCCGCATCGCGCGGAGCGCCCTCCAGACGAACGCCGACAGCTCACTCGGCCCGGTGGTACGGGCGGTCAAGAGTGCGCTGGAGCAACGCCTGGGGACCTGGCGCGTGGCCGGCGACATGAACCGAATCAAGACCGCGAAGGCCATCGTCGTCGTCGCGGATGACCTTGAAGAGAGCCACAACATTGCGAGCGTGCGCGTTAAGGACGCATGCGTGAATCACGGCGCGAAGCTGGTGGTCATCGGATCGCTGCGGAGCGAGCTGGTGGACTTCGCATCGGCGTGGCTGCGGCCGGCGGCGGGCGAAGAAGGCCAGATGGCGGCCGCGCTGGCGGATGCCCTGAACGGGCGCCCCGCGGTGAACGCCGAAATTGCGGGGGCGGCGGA
>JANXYE010000251.1 GCA_025350285.1 Chloroflexota bacterium | reverse complement strand
CGTGGCGCCCGGCGATACGAATGCGCTCGCCGCCGCCCTCAAGCGGCTTGCGCTCTCAGCGGAGGAACGGGCTTCACTTGGCGAGAACGCCCGCCGCCGCTTCGAAGCGCTTCACCTCGATCCTGCGTCGGTCGCTGAGGGGACTTCCCGGCTCTACGCCGCGGCGGCCGCGGAGCGTGCCGGGCGCAAGCGCCGCATACTGCTCATCTGTAACGTGCCGCCGTATCCGCCCCGCTCCGGCGTCCAACTCCGGCTGTGGAGCATCATCGAACGGTTACGCGACGAATTCGACCTTACCATCGCCTGCCACACACGAAGTCCGGAGGACATCGCGGCGGTCGCGGCGCTCAACGAACAGGGTGTCCGGTCGATCAGCGGGCCACTCGACCGGCGTCAGCGGGGCCGGCGCATGGTCAAAGCCCTGCTTCGCGGCCGTGCCCCCGAACTGGGGATCTGGCACTCGCCCGGCCTCGCCAGCAGGCTCCGTGATCTCGCGTGGACGGACGGTTTTGACGCGATCCAGGTCGAAGAGACAATGCTCGTGCCCTACCTCGATTTCTTCCCCCACTCCGCGGCGCCCCGGCGCTTCCTCACACTGCATAACGTGCGTTTCGATCAGATGACCAAGCTCGCGGCGATCAACCGCCGCTGGCAGGTGCACGCCTGGCACCGCCTGAACGCCGCACTCACGAAGCGTTACGAGCAGGGCCTTGCGAGCAACTTCGACCGCGTCTTTGTGGTCAGCGAAAGAGACCGCGAACTCATCGCCCGGGGCACGCACCGCAACCGCTTTCTGGTTGTCCCGAACGGCGTGGATACCCGTGCGGGGCCGCTCCCGCCACCGCCGCCTGGCGCCGGGCCGCGCCTCGTCTTCGTAGGACACATGGGCTACACGCCGTGCGCCGATGGGGCCTGCTGGTTCGCGAACGAGATCCTCCCGCTCGTGCTCGAAGGGGAGCCGGCGGCCACGTTCGCCGTCGTAGGCGCTTCGCCGGCGCAGCGGGTGCGCGCCCTGAGCTCGGCCACTGTCACCGTTACGGGTACCGTGCCAGACGTCGCGCCGTACTATGCCAGGGCCGATATTGTTGTGGCGCCTCTACGGGCTGGCGGTGGCTCACGCCTGAAGATCCTGGAGGCCATGGCCTTCGGCCGCCCGGTGATATCGACCACCGTCGGGGCGGAGGGACTCAATGTCCGCGACGGCGAGCACCTGCTCCTGGCTGATACGCCGAAGGAGTTCGCGGCGGCCGTCCATCGCCTGCGCCAGCAGCCGGAACTCGCGGCCCAACTCGTGCTTGCGGCCCGCCGCCTCGTCGAGGCGGAGTACGACTGGGATGGCATCGCCGCCATCCAGGCCGCGGCCTACCGGCAAACCTTCTCGGAACCGTTGCGCTGATGTTCGACGCTTTTTAGGTCATCAACCTGGACCGCGGCCCCGAACGCTGGTAGTGGATGCAAACAGCAATCCTCCCGGGCTTCGCGGCCGCGAAGGCCGGGGAGAGTACGGGCCAGGCTGGCTTGTCCCCGGCCTTGCCGCCGCGGCCGCTGTGGGCACGCTGGCCGCCGCGCGCTGCCTCGCCCGCCAGCGAATCGCTCGCCGCCAATCTCCCGATTGATTCCCACTATGGCTGCCGCAGGATCTTGCTCGATCGCTGACCGGGTGTACGGTGACCGGATGACCAGCCCCAGGGGCCCACAACCAGGCCCCGTTGCCTCTGAATCCGGGCGCATCTCCCGCTATCGTGTCGAACTCCCACACGCCGGCATCGTCCCCACTGACCAGAACCGCTTCGAAGCCACCGAATACGCCGACCGGCGCGGAGGGTGGCGAGGCCGGTATCTCGGCTTCCGCGATCGCGCCATCGGGACGACGCTCGCCAGCCACATGCTCGAAGGCGAGCGGCTCAGCAAGATCAAGGCGCTCGCCGTCTTCTCCTCCGATGCGCTCTCCTCCGTGGCCTACGCGTCCCAGGAGATCCTGCTCGTCCTGGTCCTCGCCGGGGCGGGCGCGATCACCTACTCGTTGCCGATCGCCATCGCGATCGTCGCCCTGCTTGCGATCGTGATCGCCAGCTATCGCCAAACCGTCCGTGCCTACCCGAGCGGCGGCGGCGCCTACATCGTTGCCCACGAAAACCTGGGTACCACGGCGGGCCTCGTCGCGGCCTCCGCGTTGCTCATCGACTACGTGCTCACAGTCGCTGTTTCGGTCGCCTCGGCGATGGACGCACTCGCCTCGCTCAACGCCGACCTGCGCTCATACGCGGTGGAAATCGCGGTCGCGATTGTGCTGTTCGTCGCTGTCATCAACCTCCGCGGCCTGCGCGAATCCGGCACCATCTTCGCCATCCCCACCTACGCCTTCGTCGTCATCCTCGCCGCCGCGATCGTCGTTGCCCTCGTCAAGGTGATGTTCGATGGTGGGAACCCGTTCTCGGCTGGCGCTCCCCGGGAACAACTCGACGCCACCCGGAACCTCGGTCTCCTGCTCATCTTGAAAGCGTTCGCCAGCGGCTGTACGGCGCTCACCGGCGTCGAAGCGATTAGCAACGGCGTGCAGGCGTTCAAAAAGCCCTCCGCCAAGAACGCCAGCCAGACGCTCCTCTCGCTCGGAATCATCCTCGGGAGCCTGTTCCTTGGATCGACCTTGCTCGCCCGCTATTACGGGTTCGTCCCGAACGAAAACAACACTATCCTTGCCCAGCTTGGCGGCGAGGCGTTCGGTGACGGCAGCGTGCTGTTCTTCCTGCTCCAAATTATGACCGCCGGCATCCTTGGCCTCGCCGCGAACACGGCCTACGCGGACTTCCCCCGCCTGTCCGCCATTCTCGCCCGCGACGGTTACATGCCCCGGGTGTTCCACGCCCGCGGCAACCGGCTCGTGTTCAGCACTGGCATCGTCGTCCTCACCGCTCTCGCCTGCGTCTTGTTGATTGCCTTCAACGCCACCACCACGCGTCTCATACCGCTCTACGCAATCGGCGTTTTCCTCTCGTTCACGCTCTCCCAGAGCGGCATGGTGCGCCACTGGCTGAAGGTTCGTGATGAGGGATGGCGCCGCGCCGCCATCGTCAATTCGGTGGGCGCGGTCGTCACCTTCGTCGTCCTCGCCGTTATCCTGGAGGCGAAGTTCAAGGAAGGAGCGTGGGTCGTGGTGATCCTCATCCCCGCGCTCGCCGTCCTCGCCGCGCTCATTGGGCGGTTTTACCACCGGCTCAAGCGCACCCTCCACGTCGCGCCGGAGGCGGTCCTTGACATGATTCCCCGAGGCGTTTCAAACGTGCCGATCATCGTCCCGATCGAGGAGATCGATCTCGCCGCCGTTATGGCCCTGGGCGCGGCCTGCGAACGCTCGCGCGATGTTACCGCTGTCCACGTG
>JANXYE010000166.1 GCA_025350285.1 Chloroflexota bacterium | reverse complement strand
TACAAAGTCCACCGAACCGGGGGCGCCCCAGGGAGCCTCCTCACTAAGACGCTACCTGCCAAGCTTTCTGGCGTAACAGGAGACTGGACCATCGAGGTCTGGAATGCGCCTTGCCCAAAGTTAACGGTGGTCAAGTACGTCGGCGTCGCGGTCGGGGGGACGGTCGTTTACCGCCCTGCGAACCAGGTCACGACGAAAACGTTCCCGGTGACCTACTCCCTTCCGCTGGGCAACTTCAACCTCACCAACCCGGCCTACGAGTGGAGCACCTACCCCTCCAACCCAAATTTCACCATCGGCGAAAAGACGGGCACTAATCTTGTCGGCCTCAAATGCAGCGGGCCCGCGGGTCCCCAATTCGCGCTCCAGGGCTACAGCGTGGGAACGACCCCCCCGCCCGCAACCCTTAGTGGCACTCCGCCAATAACCGGGACACCGCTTAACGTGAATTTGGGCACTGACTTGTACATAGTAATCTGGAACCTGCGCTGCTACTGACAGCCCGGCGTAGCGCCCTCGCGAGAGGGATTGTGCGCGCGCCCAAGAACGCGGTCCGCCGCTCCAAACTCATCCGGGCCTGGACGACGCCGTTCAGGCCCGGATGGTCAACCGGAAAGGAAGGCGCTCGCCATGCACCCCCTGACCGGTTACCTGATAAGGCTGGGAACAGCAAAGCCTGCTCAGCAACCATCAGGATGGCCCGCTGAGGCCCGCCGTGGCCGCGACGGCCGGGGCTAGCAGGTTGCTGAAAAAGGGTCCCGCCAGCGACAAGCCACCGCGAGCCACTACGCTCCGCCGACCGAACTGGTATCCTCCGCGTCATCCTTGAGGCACGAGCTCGCCGGGCGTCACCTCACTTTTCGGAGCACGACATTCTCAGCAAATACCGCGTCCTGGACCTCTGCGACGAGCGCGGCTTTCTCGCTTCGCAGATTCTCGCGGACCTCGGCGCCGACGTGATCGCTGTCGAACCCCCCGCCGGCTCCCCCGCTCGACGCCTCGGCCCCTTCGCCGACCAGCCGGCCCGGGAGAACAGCCTCTGGTGGTTGGCCTACGCGCGGGGCAAACGCAGCGTCACCATCGACCTGGACGATCCGGGCGGTCGCGACAACTTCTACGCGCTCGTGCGCTCCGCGGACTTTCTTTTCGAATCGTTTGGCCCTGGCGGCCTCGAAGCTCGCGGCATCGGCTGGGACGACCTGTCGCGCATCAACCCGAGGCTGATCGTCACATCCGTCACGCCGTTCGGACTGGCGGGCCCCAAGGCCCATTGGCCCGCGAGTGACCTGACGGCCTGGGCGGCATCCGGCGCACTTCTGCTGACGGGCAATCGCGGCCGCCCGCCGGTCCAGGTGGGCGTACCACAAGCGTGGCTGCACGCGGGTTCGGACGCCGCGCTTGGTGCGCTGGTCGCCCACGAGGCCCGCCTGCGAACCGGACTGGGCCAGCGCGTCGATGTCTCGGCGCAGGTCTCGGCGATGGCTGCAACCCAGAGCTGGGTGCTGCCGTCGGGCTGGAACGACAGCGAAACCCACCGCACCGGAGGCGGGTTCGAACTCGGTCCCCTCACCATGCGGTTCGTCTACCCCTGTGCGGATGGGCACGTCTCCATCACGTTTCTCTTTGGGAGCGCGCTCGGACGTTTCACCCGGCGTCTGCTCGAGTGGATGTGCGAAGAGGGGTTCGTCGATGAGGCCACGCGCGATAAAGACTGGTCCGGCTACGCCGTCGCGCTCCTGAGCGGTGCTGAACCGATGAGCGAACTCGACCGGGTGATGGACGAAGTCGAGCGGTTTTGCCTCGCCCACACGAAGACGGAGTTGACCGAGGGAGCGATGCGGCGATCAGTGCTCCTCGCCCCGGTGACCACATCCAGGGATGTGCGCGAATCGCCCCAGCTCGCCGCCCGAAAGTACTGGACGGCCATCCCACGCCCTGGCGTGGAGGGCGAAGTCACCTATCCGGGCCCGTTCGCTCGATTCGGCGCAACACCGATCCGCTATCTCCGCGCGGCGCCGCGCCTCGGCCAACACACCGGCGAAGTGCTCTCTCAACTGCCCACGAAGCCGGCGGCGGCGGACGTCCGGCTCGATGGGGCGAAGTACGGGCCGGCGCTGGCTGGACTAAAGATCCTCGACTTCAGCTGGGCGATCGCCGGTCCGGCCGCTACCCGCGCGCTCGCGGACTACGGAGCCACGGTCGTCCGGGTCGAGTCCACCACGCGACTCGATTCGGCGCGCACATTCCAGCCGTTCAAAGACGGTATGGCCGGTCCCGAACGCTCGGCATGCTACGGCAACGTGAACGCCGGCAAGCTCGGACTCACCCTCGACCTCTCCCGGCCTGAGGCCCGCCAGGTCGCCCTTGAGCTCGCGAAGTGGGCCGATGTCGTCGTCGAGAACTACTCGCCCGGGACCATGCGCAAATGGGGCCTGCACTACGACGCGCTGCGCGAGGTTAACCCGTGGATCATCATGCTGAGCAGCTCGCTTAACGGTCAGGATGGCCCGCTCGCCAACCTCGCCGGATTTGGCACGATGGCCGCGGCCTCCAGTGGATTCCACGAGTTGACGGGCTGGCCCGACCTTCCCCCGGCCGGCCCGTTCCTCGCGTACACGGACTACATGGTCCCGCGCTATACGGGCGCGGCGATCCTCGCCGCGCTGGAACACCGTCGGGACACCGGCGAGGGCCAATACATCGACCTCTCCCAGGCCGAGGTGTCGCTCCATTTCCTCGCACCAGCGTTGCTCGACTACACGGTCAACGGCGTTATCGAGAAGCGCGCGGGCAACCGTTCGCCGAACTTCGCGCCCCATGGGGTCTTCCCGGCCGCTGGTGACGACCGCTGGGTCGCGGTCGCGGTGGAGTCCGACACGCAGTGGCAGTCGCTCTGTGGCGCGATAAGCCGCGAAGACTGGGCGACGGATGTCCGGCTTTCGAACGCGGCAGGGCGGATGGCGGCAGCCAACCTATTGGACGAAGGCATTGCGCTCTGGACCGCTCAGCGCGAAGTCGACGAGGTGGAAGAACGACTCGCAGCCGCGGGCGTGCCCGTGCACCGCGTGGCGAGCAGCGCGGACTGCCTCGCTGACCCGCAGCTCGCGGCGCGAGGTCATTTTCCGCTCGTTGATCAGTTGGAGATTGGGCTCGTGCCCCTTGAAGCGCCCCGGTTCCGGCTCCTCGGGACGCCACCCGCGCAACTGGCGCCGTACCCGAACTTCGGGCAGCACAACAGCGTCGTCCTCCGCGAACTCCTCGGCTGGGACGATGAGCGCATTGCCGCCCTGGCCGCCACTGGCGCCCTCGAATAGCGTGCGAGCGGCCTCGGGCCCGGGCGCGACGTGCCATTTGCCTCGCGTGCGTATAGTCCGGCTAACGCGGAGGAGGTGTGCGATGGAGATCGGCGTAGTGGCTGGGCCGTGGGGGATGTCGTTCGAAGAGGTGCTCGACGCCTACAGGCAGGCCGAACAGCTCGGCTTCCCGTCTTCTAACTCGGCGACCACTTTGAGGTGGGCGCGGCGCGCGACTCCATCGACCCGTACATCCTGCTTACGTTGATCGCGCGCGCGCTCTTCGACTATCCGGTTCGGTCCGCTTGTCACGCCGCTGACGTTCCGGCCGCCGTCGAACGTCGGGCGGCTCGCGGCTCGCGGCCCAGCTGGACATCCTCAGCGGCCAGCGGTTCGTCCTTGGCCTGGGCAGCGCCTGGAACGAAGCTGCGCACACGATCTTCGGTGCGCCCTTCCCGCCCCTGAGGGAACGTTTCGACCGTCTCG
>JANXYE010000232.1 GCA_025350285.1 Chloroflexota bacterium | reverse complement strand
CGAGCGCGCCTCCCGTGCCGGAAAGTGGGGCTTCAGCCCGATCGGTTTAGCGTTAGCCGCAGTCGATGCGGGCCGTCAGATCCGAGTCAGTGTGCGGACGTCGTCGGGAGTATTGGTAGACAATCAGTCAGAGATCATGGTGTTTTCTGGCCGGGAGGCCGCCATCGTGGAGCCATCGGGGAAAAACCGGAGCTTGGTCGATGAGTTCATTGAGTGGATTCACGGAATGCTTCAAACTGAAATCGCTCACCCCACGCTGCTGCCCGCCCAGTGGCGTCCGAAAGTGTAGGTCGCCGGGAATGTCGAAACTGAGTTGCGGTGATTGCCATTTGGAGCAGTCGGCGTTCAACGTTCATTGCGGAAGGTGCGGAGCCGCACTCCCGATCCCAGTTGAGGCTGACCAGCTTGCGGACTTTGGTTGGCCAACGAACCAACGCGACGACCGTCCGGCGATACAAGCTGCGGAGATCTTGACGGGACTTTCGGACGTAGGAAACGTCGCCAATCGGCTGGCGGGCGCGAGTGTTATCGCTACAGCGGGAGTGCTCGCGGCGGGCCTCATCGGCGTCGCCGTCGCCCTCGCGGAAGACTAACCTAGTGCCAAGCCGGTGGGAATACGCGAACCTAGTTGCGATTCAGACTGGCCGGGACGATGTCCCGATACGCGTCATTGCGGTGAACGGGCGAGTCTGGAACGAGGGACATGTGTGGGACGCAGATGTCGGAGCGACCTCACCTCACGCCATGCTGAACGCTCTTGGAGACGAGGGATGGGAACTCGTTGCCATCATTAGGGCAATCGACGGCGTCGATGATGGGCGATTCGGCGAGCCAGCAACCCACAAGGGCCGCACGTTCATTTACTATCTGAAACGGTGCCGCGATCCGCTGCCGGAAATCGCCAATACCTCAAGTAGCCCATGACACCCCACTCGGTTCCAATGCTCTCGTGACCAACGATCCGAACGCCGGCGACCCGGCCCCGAAGCCCCTGCGCTGGGACGGCAGCGACCCCGGCTGGGTCGAGCCCAAGCCAGAGGAGGCCTTGGCGGCGCCGGAGCCGGACGATGAGGGGCAGGTCGAGCCCACGGACGACCCGGCGGCCCTTGCACCATCCACACCGCGCCCCGCCGATCCGCCCCGGCTTGCCTGGGACGCCGCTCCGCCCCCGCCCCCACCGCCGCCGCTGTTCCAGTCGGCTGCGGGCGAACGCTACCCGATGCGCTACGAAGTGGAGTACCCGGAATCGTTGAGCCGGGCGAAAACGCTCCTGCGGGTCTTCCTCATCGTCCCGGCGGTGCTCTTCGGGTGGTTCGTCACCTATCTCCTGTACCTGACGTTCGTGACCGGATGGATCCCGGTGTTCTTCAAGCGGAAGTATCCCTCGTGGTTGTTCGCGGGCGGCGCCGGGGCACTGGCCTGGACGGCGCGCTTCCAGGCCTACGGTCTCCTGCTAACCGACCGGTACCCGAGCTTCGATGCCGAGTCCAAGGCGGTGACGCTCGAATACGACGCTCCGCCGAATGGCAGGCTCAGCCGCTGGCGGGTTTTCCTCTGGAAGGCGGCCCTTATCTGGCCCCACCTCGTCGTCCTGTCGTTCCTCTGGCTGGCGGTGGCCGTCGTCACGTTCATCGCCTGGTGGGCAATCCTCGCGACCGGCCAGTACCCACGTGGGTTGTTCGGCTTCGTCACCGGCGTGCAGCGCTGGCAGTACCGTGTAGCTGGCTACTTCGCCTCTTACAACGACAGGTTCCCGCCGTATTCGCTTTCAGCCGATGCCGGGCCGGGCTCGACGGCCGCGGCGGTGGTGAGCGGTGTGCTTGGGTTCGCCGTGATTGGCCTGTTCGCCGGAGCGATTGCGGCGGCCGCGAGTGGCGGCGGGCGCCATTCGCTGGATGTCGATTACGAGGCGCTCAAGGCCGGGCGGGCGCGTGACCAGGGCATACTCTTCGCCGGGCCCGAACGGACACCGAGGTTCGTGCTCACGCTGAACAAGATCACCGATCCCGAAGCGGCGTTCGCAAGAACGGTGGGCGCGGACACAGATTTCCGGGCGGTGCTGTTCGAACTCGGCATGCAGAATCGGGACCGCACCGGAAATCTGCGCCTGAGTGACGTTCGTTTGCGCATCCGCGACGGCCTTGAGGAACGAACCGTGGCAGTCGCCCTCCTGCTTGTCGATGGCGAGAGCGCGCCCGTGAATATCTTGCCGGCGCCATCACAGACGACAGCGGTACGGGCCTATTTCATCATCGCGAAGACGGCGTCGCCGCTCTACCTCGATGTCGATCCTCCGTGGTTCACGGCGAACGGGACCCGTGAGGATGGGGCGCGCTTCCGCTTCCCGTAGCGTACTTCTCCCACTTGGCGGCGCCCTGTACCCTCGCCCTATGGCCGTAGACCAGCAAGCCCTTGACGCCGTTGCCCTGAGCCGGGAGGAGTACGACCTTCTCATCGAACGCCTGGGGCGTGAACCCAACGCGGTCGAATTGGGGATGTTCGGCTCGCTCTGGAGCGAACACTGCGGCTACAAGAACAGCAAGCCACTACTCCGCCTCTTCCCCAGCGGTGGCGACCGGGTGCTCACTCGAGCCGGGGCGGAAAACGCCGGCGCCATCGATATCGGCGATGGGCTGTGCGTCGTGATGAAGGTCGAATCGCACAACCACCCCTCAGCGATCGAGCCCTACCAGGGGGCGGCGACGGGCGTCGGCGGCATCGTGCGGGACATTTTCGCGATGGGGGCCTACCCGGTCGCGATCCTCGATTCGCTGCGCTTCGGCCCGCCGGAGGACGTTCAGAATCGCTACCTCTTCGATGGTGTGGTGGCGGGCGTCGGCGCCTACGGGAACTGTCTTGGCATCCCGAACGTCGGCGGCGAAGTCGCTTTTGCTGAGTCGTACAGCGGCAACCCGCTCGTCAACGCGATGTGCGTGGGGATAGCGGAGACATCCAAACTCGTGAGTGCGGTAGCCTCGGGAGAAGGAAACCCGCTGCTGCTGGTTGGCTCGGACACGGGCCGCGATGGCATCCACGGCGCCAGTGGGCTCGCCAGCCGGACCGACCCGGAGGCGCGTTTCGAAGAGATGCGCCCGGCCGTGCAGGTGGGCAACCCGTTCATGGAGAAGCTGCTCATGGAGGCCTGTTACGAACTCTGTTCGGAGCACAAGGACTGGATCGTCGGCCTCCAGGATCTCGGGGCGGCCGGCTTGACCAGCTCCGTCGTCGAGTGTTGTGCGAAGGGTAACTCGGGCGCGATCCTGAACCTGGACAACGTCCCGCGGCGCGAGTCGGGGATGAGCGCCTACGAGATCATGTTGAGCGAGAGCCAGGAACGGATGCTCGTCATCGCCAAACGAGAGCACGCGGCGGACGTGACGGCGTTGTTCGAACGCTGGGAACTGCACTGCAACGAAATCGGCGAAGTGACGGCCGGGCCGGATGTCGTCATCAAACATAAGGGCAAAGTGGTGGCCCGCGTCCCCTATGCCCTTGCGACCGACCCGCCGGAGTACCGCCGGGAGGGCGTCCGCCCGGCCCACCTGGCGGAGCTCAACACCTTCGACATCGCCGCCCTCCCGGACCTCGAAGCCGGCGGCGCCACGGCGGCGCTACTTCACTTGCTCGCCCGCCCCAACATCGCGAGCAAGCGCGGAGTCTACCGCCAGTACGACCAGCAGGTGTTGAACAACACGGTGATCGCGCCCGGCGGAGACGCGGCGCTGCTGCGCGTGCCCGGGACGACACGGGGAATCGCGCTGGCGACCGACTGCAACGGCCGCTACTGCTACCTCGACCCCTATGCGGGCGCCGCGATTGCCGTCGCGGAGGCGGCGCGCAACGTCGTCTGCACGGGGGCCACGCCGGTGGCCGTCACCGATTGCCTCAACTTCGGCAACCCGGAGAAGCTCGACGTGTACTACACGCTCGCCCAGGCGGTGCACGGTATCAGCGAGGCATGCTCCGAATTCGGGACGCCCGTGGTCAGCGGGAACGTGAGCCTTTACAACGAGACGCAGGGCAAGCCGGTGTACCCGACACCCGTGATCGGCATGCTCGGGCTCATCGACGACCTGACCAGGGCACTGCGCGCCGGCTTCGAACGGGCGGACTGCGAAGTCTGGCTCATCGGAGCGAAGGCGGAGCAACCGGCCGCGGCGCTCGGGGGCAGCGAGTACCTGGAAGCGGTTCACGGCAGGGTGGCTGGCCTCCCGAGCGTCGATCTCGCCGGCGAATCGCGGCTCCAGAAGCTCGTCCTCCGGCTCAACGATGAGGGCCTGCTGGTCAGCGCGCATGACTGCTCCGATGGCGGACTGGCGGTCGCGCTGGCGGAGAGTGCGATTATCGGGGACACCGGGTTCGCCGGAGCCGTGGAGTTGAGCGGACGCCTGGATGCGGCGCTCTTCGGGGAAGGGCAGGGGCGGATCGTCGTCAGCCTGGTCCAGGATGTCTTCCGCCAGGGTGGGGGCTCGTACCGGCTGCGCGACCTTGCGACGGAGATGGGAGTGCCAATCACCCGCCTCGGCCGGACGGTTGAGGGCAACCGCTCCTACCGTCGGAAAGCCGATCACAATACGGCCAAGCCGCGTTCGC
>JANXYE010000230.1 GCA_025350285.1 Chloroflexota bacterium | reverse complement strand
CTACGGCTACGGGATGGCGGCGCAGATCTGCGACTTCAAGATCGATAAGTCGCATGCGAAGCTCGTGGACGGACCGCCGGCGCTCGGGCGAATGCGGATGGTGGTGGCGGACGAGGTCCGCGAGCAGTGGCCCGCGCTCTGGGACCAGGTGCGGGCGGTGACGCCGGGGATGATGCCACGGAGCGCGGCGTGGTGGCGGACGCGGGTGTTCGACGACCCGGTGAGCTGGCGCAACGGCATGACCGAGAACCGCTACGTGAACTACGAAGTGGATGGCGAACCGCGCGGCTACATCCGCTACCGCATCAAGGATCAATGGTCGGCGCGGAGTCTGCCGGAGAGCACCGTCCACGTGGCCGAGCTGATGGCCTTGGACAGTGACGCCTACCGGGTGCTCTGGCAGTACGCGTTCTCGCTCGATCTGACGGCATCAATCGAGGCGAGCTTCCGCACGGTCGAGGAGCCGATCGCCTGGATGCTCGAAGACCCGCGGCGGCTCCAGCAGACGACCCACGACTCGCTCTGGCTGCGGCTGCTCGATATCCCGCGCAGCCTCGAAGCGCGGCGCTATCAGGCGAGCGACGCGCTCGTGATAGAGGTGACGGACCCGTTCCTGCCGGAAACGGGGGGACGGTTCCTGCTCGAAGGGTCGGGCGAGGGCGCGAGTTGCACACGGACGGATCGCGCGGCGGACTTGAGCATGGGCGTGCCCGAGATCAGCGCGGCGTACCTGGGCGGGGTGCGGTTCGCGACGCTGGCCCGGGCGGGCAGGGTAACGGGGTCGGCGCAGGCGCTGGCCCGCGCGGACGCGATGTTCGGGTGGGATCGGGCGCCGTGGTGCCCGGAAGTGTTTTGACGAGAGCCGAGTACCGAAGGCCGAGAGCCGAGTACCGAGGGGCGCGTTGGTCACCGGGTTGTGACTCGCGGAGCGGGGAGGGTCGCCGCGATTTCGGTCCAGGCCGCGAGCGCCCGAGGCTGCTCCTCCCAGAGCCATGCTACGTCCAGCCAGAATCCTTCGAGCACCGTGGAGCGGTAGATGCCGAGTTCGTCGGGCATGACTTCGAGGTAGCGGCCCTCGTCGAGGACGTAAAAGCGCGCGATGTGACGCCCGGGGCGAGAGTCGATCACCCAGTACTCGCGCACCCCCGCCGCTTCGTATTCGAGGAACTTGTCGCGATTGTCCCGGGTGACGCTGTCTTTCGAGACGACCTCTACCATAACGTCCGGAGCTCCGTCCGCGAACCGCTGGCCAGCGCGGTCCATGCGTTCGGATGTGAAGAACATCACGTCTGGCTCGCGGCCTCTGCGTGCGTTGGTCCGAACTGCGTACGGCCCGGCGGATGGCGCCCCAGCGCCCGTCACCTCGGCGTATAGATTGAAGAGAGACCAGATGAATCCAGTGATCTGCGCGTGCGACCAGAACACAGACATGTAGACCCGCACCTCTCCGTCGAGCCACTCCGTGAGGCCGCCTTCGTAGTCCCAGTCGATCCATTCGTCGAACGTCATTCGCGCCGTCGCGATGTAGTCCTCGCGATCCACGGGCGTGAGGACCGGAGCGGGGCGCGCGCGCGTTGGCGTCGTCATGCGACAAGTATAGGGCGTTGAGATTCGACGCTGCATGCGGCACACCGGCCGCAAGTCACGAGAGGCCGTGCCGTCGCGGTTCGTTTGCGTGGTGCGACGCCGACGGGACGAGCCGGTAAGAGCAGGAGGCCGCGGTCCCTCCTCTCGCGTTCGCCCTAAGCGGGGTGCATGGTAGGTTCGAATGACATCGAAGGGTGTTGCGGGCGGCGCCCTTACTCCCTTGCAGGCAACGGACACCACATGGCGAAAGTTCGCATTATGGAGACGGCCATCCGCGATGGCCACCAGTCGCTGCTGGCCACGCGCATGCGCACCGAGGACATGATCCCGGCCCTCGAGGCGATGGACGCGGTCGGCTACCACAGCATCGAATGCTGGGGCGGAGCGACCTTCGACACCTCCATGCGCTTCTTGAAGGAAGACCCCTGGGAGCGGCTGCGGGAGATCAAGAAGCGGCTCAAACACACGCCCACACAGATGCTCTTCCGCGGCCAGAACGCCGTCGGCTATCGTCACTACGCGGACGATGTGATGTACGCCTTCGCCGACCGCGCCCGCCAGAACGGCATGGACATCTTCCGCATTTTCGACGCCCTCAACGACATCCGGAACCTGGAAGCGCCGTTCGCCGCAACGAAGAAGGCCGGGGGCCACATCCAGGGGACGATCTGCTACACGACGAGCCCCGTTCACACGATCGAGCTCTTCGCCGAGATGGCGGACCGGATGGTCGAGATGGGCGCGGATTCGCTCTGTCTGAAGGACATGTCGGGGATTCTCAGCCCGGCGATGGCGGGCAAGCTGATTACGCGCTTCAAGAAAGACCACCCGGGGATGATGGTGCAGATGCACTGCCACGACACCTCGGGCTTCAGTGAAATGGCTTACCTCGAAGGTGTGAAGGCCGGGGCGGACGTTATCGACTGCGCCATCAGCTCGCTCGCCGGGGGGACATCGCAGCCGGCGACCGAGACGCTCGTTGCAGCCCTGAGCGAATACGACGGCATCGACCTGGAGATAAATCCCGAGCCGCTGGAGTGGCTTGCGAACTACTTCAAGGACGTGCGCAAGAAGTACTGGAAGTTCGAAAGCGGCCTGCTCGGGATCGATTCGGGCGTGCTCAAACACCAGGTGCCGGGCGGGATGATTTCGAACCTCGTGGGCCAACTGCGCGACCAGGGGGCCGAGGCGAAGCTGCCGCTGGTGCTCGAAGAGAACGCGCGCGTGCGGGCGGACCTCGGCTTTCCGCCGCTGGTGACGCCAAGTTCCCAGATCGTGGGCACGCAGGCGGTGCTCAATGTGCTCCTCGGCGGCCGCTACAAGAGCGTCACGCGCGAGACGAAGAACCTCGCCAAGGGCCTCTACGGCAAGACCGGCCAGCCGATCGAAGCGGACATCCTCGCCGCCGTGCTTGGTGACGAAGTGCCAATCACCCATCGCCCGGCGGACGACCTCCTGCCGGAGATGGACGCCGCGAAGGCCGAGATCGGCGATGCGGCGAAGGATATCGATGATGTCCTGAGCTACGTGATGTTCCCGCAGGTGGCGAAGGAGTTCTTCGCCTGGCGTGAGAGCGGCGGCGGCCCCGAACGCGAACTCGTCGCCGCGGTTATCGGGGCGATGACCATCGGCGAGAGGAAGCCGGCGGCGGAATCACAGGCGGAGGGTATCGTGATTGCCACCACGGGCGCGGCCGGGCCGAGTTGGCGCGGCTTCGGCCGGCAGAGGCAGCTGCGGTAGCGCCCTTACCCCCGGCCCCTCTCCGACCGTGCGGGAGAGGGGAGGCTCACGAAGCCGTTTCGTAACGACTCAGAACTCAGAGCTCAGAACTCAGGACTCGAAAGATGGCAAAAGTAACGCTCGGTGGCCGGACCTACGACGTGGAGGTGAAGGGCGACAAGGTTGTCGTTGATGGCCTCGAATTCGCCGTGACGGTGAAGGATGACGGGGCGTACAAGACGGTGAACGCGGGCGGCGTGAACTACCGGGTGGCGATGCCGCCGGCCGCGGCTCGTGATAGCGGGATGACGGTGCAGGTGGACTACCGGCCGTTCACGGTGGAGTACGAGGGGCGGCTTGGTGGGGGGGCTGCTCCGCGCGAAGCTCGCGCGGCGGCGGGCGCCGGGGGTGGTCCGAGGCCCGGCGTAAAGGGCGGCGTGACGGCCCAGATCGCGGGCAAGGTGGTCAAGGTCATGGTCAAGGCGGGCGACGCGGTGAAGCAGGGCGACATCCTGCTGATCCTCGAAGCGATGAAGATGGAGAACGAGATCAAGTCGCCGGCGGACGGGGTGGTGCAGGAAGTGGTGGTGTCGGAGGGGTCGCGGGTGGCGGAGGGCGAGACGATGGTGGTGGTGGGGTAGGGAGGGAGGGCTACAAGAACTTTACCGAACGTCCGTTCTGGCGCTATGCTTTCGTGGTGAAATCGATCGTGGTAGTTGGCGAGGGGCTGCATCCGAACTCTGGCCCGACTTTTGTCGAGCACCACGAGGCACGCAGCTTGGACGAGTTCGACCTCGTCGTTTTCGAGATTCCCGAAGCGCCACTTACCGGCGAAACGTATCTCGCCAACTCAGTTCTCCAATGCCCGAGAATGCGCATAAATGCGGCCGCTTCATCGTCCCTGAGCGAAGGTTTGCCGAGATACGTTTCGCCGGTAAGTGGCGCTTCGGGAATCTCGAAAACGACGAGGTCGAACTCGTCCAA
>JANXYE010000213.1 GCA_025350285.1 Chloroflexota bacterium | reverse complement strand
ATCGACGACGCGGGTGACCATCTCCTTGTGACGCGGGGCGCCGGTCGCGCCGACCCAGGGGTCGGTCAGCTGGATGCGGTGCTGCTTGTGCATCTCCATGTTTGGCCGGAGGGTGTTTCGCGCCATCGCGTCGTTCATATCGAAGGCGTCATCGCCGTCTACGGCGCTGCTTGCCGCCCCCATGGATGGCGCACCGTAGCTGGGCTGCGGGAACGTGTATGGGTCCGCGATGATGTTCGCGATGTCCTGATACTTCGTGATGACAAAGCCATCCGTGCCCGGGCGCGCTCCTTCGCCCGGTATACGCACGATCGGCATTTCCGCGTGCAGGATCTCGTACGCTTCGAACCAGTGTTCCTGGGCGCCCGGGGCGAAGAGGTCGATATCCTTCAGGTCCACCGGGCAGCCCGGCGCGATTTTTCCATCGGTGCTGTGAGCGACTGCGGTCATCTGTCTTACTCCTGTGGGCGGCTAGCCGCCGGCTGCTATACCCCGACTATAAGATTGGCCGCCCGGCCAGTAAACGGGCAATCCGGCCATTTCTTGCTTTTCGCATGCGGCCCCCGTCAGGTTCGGCGTACAGTAGCGGCTGGATGAGCGTTCGCCTCACGCATCCGGCCGCTGAGTACATCGCGAACGGGCGGTCCTCCGTGGCGGTTGGTCTGGCGTTCTTGCTGGCATGGTCGCCCGAAGCTCTCTGGGCGCGAACGCTTCATTTCGCCTTCGCCACCGTGTCGCGAGTCTCCCGCAAGCGCCCGGCCTGGCGAGAGCGGCAGGTGAGGCGCTGGCTCTCGGTGCTCCCGGCGTTGCGCACCTATCGCCCAGGCGGCTGGCGAGTCGAGACGAAGGTCCGCGGCCGCGAACACCTTGATGCCGCCCTCGCCCTTGGGAACGGAGCCATCCTCTGGGTGAGCCGCGACGTCCACGGTTCGAACCTGGCGGGGATCATCGGGCTGGCGTGCGCCGGCTACCGGGTTCAACAGTTGACGCGCCCGGGCCACGGCTTCGGCGAAAGCGCATACCAACGCAGGTGGCTTAATCCGCTCGTGGTGCGCGTGGAGGCGCGCTGGTTGGCGGGCCACATCAACATCCCCCCCGCAGCCGAACTCGGGGCCTATCGCCGCGTCCGTGCCCGGCTCGCGGCGAACGAAGTCGTCTCTATCATCGCACTCCGTGGGCCAGCCCGGAGACACATCGTCGTTGAGGTCGATGGCGAAGCCTGGCGGTTCCCATCTGGCCCGGTCACGCTCGCCCGGCAGACGGGTGCGCCCCTCCTTCCCGTGTTCGTGAAGCGGCAGCGGGCCGGGCGCTTCGTGATAGCGATCGAGCCGCCGCTCCCCGTGCCCAAAGGCGGCGAAGCGGCGCCCTTCGTCGCCTTCGCGCGGCTGATTCGCCGCCATCTTCCCGCGGAGCGGAGCTGGACACGGCGCCACGGCCCGGGAAACGCCCGGCCTGAGCCGAATGGGTTAGACCGGGTGCGCGGCCGCGTCGTCGTGGCCACCACCCAGGCTGTGCGCGGCGTTCCCGAGGACCATCCACCCGCCAGCGACGATGAGCCAGAGCATGGCCAGGGCGGCGCCGCTCATGAACACGCCCCAGTTCCAATCCGGCTTGTCCGCCACCACTTCGACGATCCAGGCGGCGAAAACGAGGCCCCCGCTCATCACCGCCAGGCCTAACAGGCGCCGGGGTACGAGTCGCTCCCGGAACGCGATAGTCGCCAGTACGTAGATCCCGCTCAGGCTGAGTAGGCCGCCGGCCCGCACGACGTCGTCCATGGCCAGAGCGAATGCACGGGAGGTGACCAGGATGTTCGCGCCGCCGAGTCCGGTGGAGGTCTCGTCCGCCAGTGTGGCCACCACCCCATAGAGGGCAGACGCGACGAACGTGAGGACTCCAGCCGCCGCGAAGCTGAAGCCGCAGAACGTGCTGAGGATAGCCGAACGCCCACGCAATGCGGCGTAGAGCACCGCCGCGAGCACGATGAGGCTCAGGCCAGCGAACGACTGGAACAGCATATTTCCCGCGACCTGGTAGTTCGGTAGTTCTGAGAGACGCGCGAGTTCGCCCTCCCATCCCGCTCGGGCCGTGTCGTAGCCGCTGATTGAGGTCGCGATCATGATGAGCACGACCAGCGACAGGAGGATTCCGCCCACGACTCGTTCTACCGGTATCCTGATCCGCATGTTGATTCCCTCCAATTGGAATCGCCAGAGAACGTCCGCGGGGATTCCCCGCAGGAACCGCTCCAGGGTCTCAAAGCCGACGAGCGAAGGACTCGCTCCACCCTCCGTCCGGTCCGTGGTGTGTTCGAAGAGGTCAGACTCGATCTGTTGCAGGCGGTGTTCCCGCCGGCCTTCGGTCATGCCTTTCGTGTAGAGCCGCGCCCAGCCGTACGCGAGCGATTGCGCGAATCCCCGTTCCGCCTGGCCTTGCATCGTCATGCTCATGCGGGATTCGCTCCTTTCCGCAAGGCGCCAGCGGGAACGCTGTCGGGGCGCGCCGCCACAAGCGCTCGCTCGCCCAGCGCCGTTACGCGATAGAGGTGGCGCCGAGGCCGGTTGTTCTCCGCCGCTACATCCGCGTCTTCGAGCACGCTCGTCAGGAGCCCCGCGTCCTCCATCCGATCGAGCGCGCGATACAGTGTGCCGTGGGCCGTCAATCGCCGCGCTTCCTCGCGCTCGCTGATGGCCCGGGCGATGGCGTAGCCGTGGAACTCGACTTCGCCCGCGCGGACGAGGTCCACTCCAGCGGCCAGGATAGAGACTTCGATGGGGAACAACGTTCCCGGTTTGCGTCGCATGCCTGGAATAATACGCAGATAGCTGCGTTTGTCAATACACAGCTATCTGCGTATAACGAAAAAGCACTGACTCCCGGACAGGATGGTGCTCGCAACGCCGTCGCCAAGCCGGCAGTTAGGGCGCCAGCCCGCGAGCCAACACCGCCGCGATGGTGCGTGCCTCCGACTTCACTAGCTCCTGCGGTTCTTGAAACGCCACCTGCGCGAAGAACCCGGAGTTGAACGCGAACCCCGAAATCGCCGCCGCCACGACGCCCATATCGAGCCCTTTCCGGATCCGCCCCTCGCCCTGGTGCCAGGCGAGCCGCTCACGCAGGAAGTCCACCCGTGTAGCCTGGAAGAACTCCCGCGCACGGTCGCCGATGATCGGGTCGATCACCGCCCGGCTGACCGTCACGCGCATCGTCGCGCGGTCGTCCCAGCTCTTCTCGATCTCCCACTCCATAAACCGGACGAGTTCTTCTTCGACCGTCGCCTGGCGCGGCATCCCGGCCGTCAAGTCCACCGTGCGACTGAGCTCCCGCTGCTGGAGGACAGCGGCCAAGAGGCCCGGCTTGCCCCCGAAGTAGCGGTGGATGAGCCCTTCCGAGCATCCCGCCCGTTGCGCTATCTCTCGCGTCGTCGCGGTGTCGTATCCGCGCTCAGAAAAGACCACCTTGGCCCAGTCCATGAGCGCCCGCTGGCGCCCAAGCTTGTCGTGTCGTCCCCGCTCCGGACCCGCCTGCGGTGTCTCGGCGTTCTCGGTCATGGGACTCCCGGGCCGCTCAAGTTCCGTGCACAGTACGGCTCCGCCGTGCCGCCGTAAAGTGGCCGAGCGCGCATTTCACCGCCGTTCGAACGCGAAGAACGCCCAGTCCCCTTCGAAACTCATGCGGCGGAGCGCGAAGCCCCGCGCCCGCATCGCCGCCGAAACTCGCTCCGCGTCCACTCCGAGGATGCCGCTGAGCAGGAGCGTCCCACCTGGACGCACGGCGGCGCCAAAGGATCTCGACAGTCCAACGTTCGCCTCGGTACTGATGTTCGCGACCACGATATCGTACTGGCCCGGGTGAGCCGCCCCCAGCACGCCCGGCCACACACGAATTCGTCCGCTCAGCTCGTTCGCCTCGATGTTCGCGCGAGCGACATCTACCGCCACGGGGTCGATGTCGATCGCTTCGACGGTGGCCGCGCCGAGGAGCACGCTCGCGATCGAAAGCACCCCGGAGCCCGTCCCCACATCCAGCACCGTCGCGCCCGGAGTCAACAGCTCTTCGAGCCCGCGCAGGCAGAGTCGCGTGGTCTCGTGATGGCCGGTCCCGAACGCCTGGCCCGGGTCGAGCTGGATCGCGAGTTGCCCATCCGCAGGCTCGTGTTCGATCCACGACGGCACAATGATGACCTTCCCGCCGTAGTCGACCACGCCGAAAAACTCCCGCCACGAGACCGCCCAGTCCTGTTCGTACAATGGCTTCGCGGTGAGTTCCACGTCCGGAAAGCTCGCATGCATGGCCGTCCGCAGTTGCTCCGTGAGGATCGCGCCCAATTCCGAACTTGGCAGATACGCCCGCACCGCCACCGCCTCGCCAGCCCGCACTCGGAACCCGCGCTCCGGTCCAAGGATCTCCACCGGCTCGTCGATAGCCACCCCGCCCGGCGCCACATCCCGCATCAGTCCGGCGACGGCGTCCATAT
>JANXYE010000178.1 GCA_025350285.1 Chloroflexota bacterium | reverse complement strand
TGGCCGTCCGTCAGGCGGCCGTCATCGAGCACCTGGAGGAGGGTGTTGAAGACATCCGGGTGCGCCTTCTCGACTTCGTCGAAGAGGATGACGCGGTAGGGCCGGCGGCGGACGGCCTCGGTCAGGCCACCACCTTCGTCATAGCCGACGTAGCCGGGCGGCGAGCCGATCAGGCGGCTCACGCTGTGGCGCTCCTGGTACTCCGACATGTCGAGCCGGATCAGCGCGTCCTCATCGTCGAAGAGGTATGCGGCGAGGGTCTTGGCCAGCTCCGTCTTGCCCACGCCGGTGGGCCCAAGGAAGATGAACGACCCGATCGGGCGGCGAGGGTCTTTCAGGCCCGCGCGCGCCCTGCGGATAGCATCGCTGATCGCCACGATGGCGCGGTCCTGGCCGATGACGCGCTCGTGCAAATGGCCTTCCATCAGCAGGAGCTTCTCGCCTTCGCTCTGCTCCAGGCGGGAGACGGGGATGCCCGTCATCTGCCCAAGGAGCGAGGCGATGTCCTCAGCCGTGACCACCAGGCTGATGTTATGTTCGTTCGCCCAGGTCTCCCGCTCGGTGGCGTAGTCGGACTGCAGTTGAAGCAACTCCTGCTTGATCCGGGCGCCCGCTTCGTAATCCTGCTTCTCGGCCGCCGCCTCCGCCTCGAGGGCGAGGGCGTCGAGCCGCTTGCGGATGCCGCGAAGGTCGGCCGGCATCTCCTGCGAGTCGATAACGTGCTTGCTGGCGGCCTCGTCGATAAGGTCGATGGCCTTGTCCGGGAGCTGTCGTCCGGTGACGTAGCGGCTTGAAAGGCGGGCCGCCGCGTCGAGGGCCTCGTCCGTGATTTCGACCTTGTGGTGCGCCTCATAGCGGGGGCGAAGGCCCTTAAGGATGAGGATCGTGTCCTCGACGCTGGGCTCTTCCACGTAGACGGGGGCGAACCGGCGTTCGAGGGCAGGGTCCTTCTCGATGCGTGTGCGGTACTCGTCCAGCGTGGTCGCGCCGATGGCGTGAAGTTCGCCGCGCGCGAGTGCGGGTTTCATCAGGTTGCTGGCGTCGATGGCGCCGTCCGCACCCCCGGCGCCCATCACGGTATGCAATTCGTCGATAAACAGGATGACCTCGCCCTGCGACTGTTTTACCTCTTCGATGACGGCCTTCAGACGCTCTTCGAACTCGCCCCGGAACTTGGAGCCGGCGACGAGCGCACCCATATCGAGCGCAAGCACGCGCTTGTCCTGGAGATTCTCCGGCACGTCTCCGGCGGCGATGCGCTGGGCGAGGCCCTCCACAATCGCCGTCTTGCCGACGCCGGCCTCGCCGATAATCACCGGGTTGTTCTTGCTCCGGCGGTTGAGGATTTGCATCACGCGGCGCACTTCGAGTTCGCGGCCGATGACCGGGTCAAGCTTGCCCGCCTTCGCCGCCTCGGTCAGATCGACCGAGTATTTCTCGAGGCTCTGATAGCGCGCTTCGGCGTTTGGACTGTTCACGCGGGACTTGCCCCGGACCTCCGCGAGGGCGCGATAAACGCTCTCCTTGGTCACGTGGAATTCGGCCAAAAGGCGGGTCGCGCCACTCTCTTCGTTGTCGGCGATAGCGATAAGCAGGTGCTCGACGCCAACATAGTCGTCCTTCAGACGGTCAGCTTCGGCGTTCGCCACTTCGAGCAGCCGCACCACTTCCGGCGTCGTGTAGATCTGGACGACATCGTACTGGAGCTTCGGCAGGCGTTCGAGGTCCTTGCCGACGCGCTCACGCAGGCGATCGAGGTTCACATCGAGCTTCTGCAGCACCTGTTGGGCGAGCCCGCCCTGGAGCCCGATCAGGGCCGCGAGCACATGGGGCACGGCCCACTGGCTGTTCCGCTTCTGGCGGACGATCTCCTGGGACTGAGCGAGAACCTGCTGGGCCTGCTCGGTGAATCTATCCTGTCGCATCATTTGGAGGTCCCTCCTTGGGAGTCGTGGTTGGCTGGGTTCCGGTCTGGTGCGGGAGGATTAGTCTCGTGGCGTGTAGGGCGCTGGCAGGCGCGTGCCACGAAGGCGGTCGAGTTCGGCCGTTGTGGTGGCGAGTTGCTGCTGAAGCAGCGTGATTTGCATGCTCATACGGATAATGATATCGACTCCGGCGAGGTTGACACCGAGTTCATCGATCAGCCCCTGGGCCTGGCGGATCTTCGCGATGTCGCTGTTCGAATACATGCGGATGCCGCCCGGCGTCCGCTTCGGCTCGACGAGACCCGCTCGCTCGTAGTAGCGCAACGACTGCTGGTGCATGCCGACGAGGCGCGCCGCAATCGAGATGACGTAACAGGGTTCGTCATCTGACCAGTCGATTTCGAAGGGTGGGAAGGTACCTCGCGGCATGGTGAACTCTCTACTGGTGGCGCGTGATTAGACGGTCGCGGGCTGGGTCAGCGACCTGAGGGCTTCGAAGTGTTCCCTCTCGGCGAGGCTCAGCCGCTCCGGGAGTTGGACGCGAACTTTGGCGAACAGGTCGCCGCGATTCGCATTGGGGCCGAGGCCTGGCATGCCCTTGCCGGCCAGCCGGAACTGGCGGCCGTTCTGGGTGAGTTCCGGGAGGCGAAGGGCGACCCGGCCGTCGATGGTTGGCACTTCGACCTCGCCGCCGAGGACGGCGTCCACGTACGGCACGCCGATTTCGACGTAGAGGTCGTCGGCTTTGCGTTCGAAACGGCTGTGCGGCTGGACCGTGACCACGAGGTAAAGGTCGCCGTTCGGGCCCCCGGCGGCGCCGGCCCGGCCTTCGCCGGCGACACGGACGCGGGAGCCGGTCTTCACTCCGGCGGGCACCTTCACCTCAATGCGACGGTCGCGCACGGTTTCCCCGCTGCCCTGGCAGACGTGGCAGGTGGCGCCGGCCACTTCTCCGCTGCCGCCACAGGTGCGGCAGAGTTCGGAACCCTGGAGGCGGACCTGGCGGTTGGTCCCGCGGTAGGCCTCCTCAAGTGTGAGATCGATGGGCGTCTCGATGTCCTGGCCGCGCCGGGGCCCGGCCTGGCGCCCGCCGCCGC
>JANXYE010000160.1 GCA_025350285.1 Chloroflexota bacterium | reverse complement strand
ACCTCTTCGAATCCACCGTGCCGCGTGACCGTCGCGATCGTCAGGCCCGAGCCGACCGTCGGCAGCCGCGGAAAATAGGTGCTGTCGGCGCAGGCGAGGAGGAGCATGTGCCAGACGAAATTGACCGCCATCGGCAGACTGAGGAACTGCCAGAACGGTTCCGCGCGGCCGCGCGCGGCTTGCGCAACGTTGTGGAGGAGGCGGTCGTACGGTGGAACCTTCGCCGGATCGATCTGGAAGTCTGATAGCCAGCCCCAAGGCGGGACGTCCGTCGGCGACGGGGGCGGGAGGTCCTTCAGCGCCGCGGGCACGCGGCCCCCGGCGCGGGTGACTTCCGCCAACACATAATCTCTCGTCCGGTTGTAGGTACCCTCCCAGCCATCAATGAGCAGACCCGCGAGTGTGCTATCGGCGCCGCGCAGGAACCGATCGACAGGGGCCCGCTGGCCTCCGATGGCGACACCGAGACCCTGATCCGTGGCGAATTCGCTCGAGATTTCGCCGTCCGAATCCGTGTCCCAGTCGATTGTATAGACCTCGCCGTAGCGCACGGACGGCTTGCCGACCGAGTAGCCCGCAACGATCAGCTGGAGCCCGGGCCGGGCATTGGGATCGAGCCTAGTAGCGATGAAGTCGCGGAGTTTCAGAGTGAGCTCGGAAAGGTCGTAAGCGCCCGCCGCGGCGGAGGTCTCGGCGAACTCGGAGATCACGTCTTCGAATGTGTGTCCGCGGCCTGTTGCGATATCGCCGTTCAGCATGATCCCGACCGGGAGGGAGCCAAGGCGGAAGAGCTTGCGGTAGAACGGCGAAAACGCCGTCGCCAGGCCGTCCTTGGTGAGCAGCGTGACGAGACTATCGGTGCCGAGGGCGATCCCCTGGGGGCACTTCACGGCGATGTTGATCGTCACCCGCCCGCCTCCAGCAAGAAGAGTTCTATCGCCCGCTGCACGGGGGCGGACTGGAGGTAGCCGCGGAAGTCGTGGTTGCTGCCCGCGTCACCGGCGGTGGCATAGGTGTTCGCAATCGGGCAATCGAGGATGACCGGCTGGCGGCTCCGGCGATACTCGGTGGCGATTTGGGGCTGAGCGGCGAGGACCATCGCGGTAGCTACCGGGTCGCCCGGGTCGTAAACGTTCCACCAGAAGCGGAGCCCGTTGCGTGGAAACTCCCTGGCCGAGAAGTACGGCATGACTTGAGGCGGCTTCGCTTTGTCCCAGGTGTCGTAGCACCAGGCAAGGGGACTGCCGATCGTGACGAGGGTATGGATCTCTCGATTCTGCAGCTCGCGGGCAGCTTCATAGGCGACGATCGTGCCGAAACTGTGGGCGATGACCATCACTTCGTGGCCCGCCGCACGCTGCGCGGCGATGGCGTCCTTGAGACGCTGGCGCGAATCGTTACGGAGCGCGGGGATATCGGAGAAGAAGTTCTGGGCATCGACGGCGAACTGGTTACCGCTGATGCCGGTGAATGCACGCCAGGTCTTTTCGATGACGGCGTCTTTGAAATCGCCCCAGCCGAACGCCTGACCGCTGAGCTGCCTCTGCGTGGCCAGGACCTCTTTGCTGTTGGCCGCGGCGCGGAAGGCCTGAGCGGCGAGGTCGGGCAAGTCGGCGCCAGCGAGGTGCTCGCAATCGTGCTGGTCATCCGGGGTGACGGGCGGGTTGTACCCGAACAGGTCCACCCAGTGGACCATGTCGATCGGGAGGGCGACCGTGGCGGGCGGGAGGAACTCCTTCCAGCATTCGAGGAGCAGGTCTTTGCGGGGCTTGGGACCCCGGCCGTGGATGAGGACGATCGCGGCGGACATCTTGGGCATACCTCCGGCAGGATGATCCCCGAATTGTGGGACGATAGCGGATTGCGCACGGACTTCCAAGGCTGGCCGCGCTCGGCCGGTTAGCCGCCAAATTCTCCAGGCTCCCCGAAGATGCTCCGAAACGAACAGTCCGGGTAGAATCCGCGCCATGGTTCAACCACTCGCGGGGCTTCGCGTCCTAGAACTGGGGACGTTCGTTTCGGCGCCGTTCTGCGGCAAGCTCTTCGCCGGGTACGGCGCCGAGGTCATCAAAATCGAGCCGCCGGGCGGCGACATCGCGCGGGCACACGGGCCATTCAAGGACGGCGTGCCCAACGCGGAGACGAGCGCGCTGTTCCTCTACCTGAACACGGGGAAGAAGTCGGTGGAACTCGACTTGCGGACGCCGGCGGGCCGAGACGCGTTCATGCGGCTGGCGGCGAACGCGGACGTGGTGCTGGACAACTTCCGGCCAGCTGACCTGCGCGCGCTCGGGATCACGTACGCGGCGCTCAAGGCCGTGAACCCGCGCCTGACGCTGGTTTCGATCACGACCTTCGGGCAGGACGGACCGTACAGCGACTTCCGTTCGAACAACCTGGTGGCGTTCGCGATGGGCGGGCAGATGTTCATCACCGGCACGCAGGAGGGTGGGCCGGTGAAGAATGGCGGCTACCAGGCGGATTACCAGGGCGGGCTCAACGGATTTTCAGCGGCGACTCTGGCCGTGCTGGCGGCGGAGCGCGACGGAGAAGGGCAGCACGTAGACGTGAGCGTGCAGCAGTGCATGGCGCCGATCCTCGAAGCCGGGATCCCGTACTACAGCTACCTCGGGCGATGGGCGCCGTTCCGGCGCGGCAACCACATGGCGAGCTACATCGGCATCTATCCGTGCGCCGATGGGCACATCGGCGTCCACGTGATGCCGCGCAACTGGAAGCCGTTCACGGAGGCAATCGAACGGCCCGACATGTTCGACGACCCCCGCTACGCCACCGGGGCGACGCGGACGGCGAACAATGACGAGCTGATGGGCGAGTTGTATGCCTGGGCGGCGGGCGTCAACAAGCGCGAGATCTATGCGCGGGCGGGTAGCATGCGGGCGCCGATCGCGTTCGTGCACAACATGCGGGATATTCTCGAAAGCCCGCAGAACATCGCCCGCGGAAACCTGACACGGATCGACCACCCGGTGGCGGGCCAGGCGACCTACTTCGGGCCGCCGTGGTGGATGGGTCCGGACGGGTGGAGCGTTGGCCGGGCGCCGCTGCTCGGTGAACACACGACGGACGTACTCCGGGACCTGGCGGGCATGTCGATGGTCGAGGTCGGGCGGCTCACACGGGAGGCGGCGCCGGTATGACACCACAGGAAGCGACAGCTCGGGCCATCGCCTTCTTCGAAGGCTGCGACGACATCGCGCTGCTGCACACGCTCATCTCCGAGGTGGCGCCGCGGGCGAAACGGATGGTTTTCGCCTATGTCGAAAAGGGAGACGAGGACGCGATCCCGCCGCCGGCCGACCTGCGGGCAGCGAGGGAGGCGCTTTCGAAGGCGGACGCCATTCGCGCCTTCCGTTCAGCGAGCGACTTTTCGCTGCTACAGGTGTTTGCGCGGAGCATCGGTCAGCGGATCGAAGCGATCGAGATCGCGGCCTCAGCCGACTTCCCCGAGGGCGTGCGGGTGCGCGTGCCAGACGGCACGAAGTACCCGGCGGGGCCGAAGCGCAAGGAGGGGACGGTGGAATCGACCGGGACGATGCTCCAGGTGCGGCTGGATTCGGGCGAAACGTGGCAGGGCCCGCCGAGTCTCGCGGAACTGGCGGTGAGCCGTTGAACGCGCCGCTTCACGGGATCCGGGTCGTCGATCTGACAATGGTATGGGCAGGGCCGTTTGGGACGCGCCTGTTGGGCGACTACGGCGCCGAGGTGATCAAGGTCGAATCGCCGAAGCAGTGGGACATGATCCGCAGCCTCGGGCTGATCCCGAGGACGACGCCGAAGT
>JANXYE010000058.1 GCA_025350285.1 Chloroflexota bacterium | reverse complement strand
TGTACATCTGCATGTCGTTCTCTTCCGTGCTGCCCGTGGCCGTGAATCGCAGGCCCATCTGCTGGAGCGGGTCCGCTGGCCCGGCGATGCCGGGCTTCGGCGTGGCTACGAGCGTGACGGAAGGGTGATCCTTCAGGTTCTCGCCCACGCCCGGGAGGTTGCGCACCACGGGGATGCTGAACTCCGCGAGGTGCTTCCGCGGCCCCACGCCCGAGCGCAGCAGGATAGCGGGGCTATGCAGCGCGCCGGCCGCAAGCACGACCTCCCGCCCGAAGACCCGCTGCACGTCGGCGCCAACTTCCACCTCGACGCCGATTGCCCGGCCCCCTTCGAAGAGCACCCTGTTGACGTGACAGTCGGCGCGAATCGTCAGGTTCAGGCGGTGGCGGGCCGGTGCGAGGTAGCCAATAGCGGTCGAGACGCGCAGGGAGCCCGTGCGGTTCATCGCCCACGAGCCAACACCCGTTGATCCGGGCACGTTGTGGTCATCCGAATCCGCGTAACCGGCCGCGCGGCAGGCGGCCTGAAACGCCGCCTGGAGTTGCGTAAGCTCCCCCGGCCGCCAGCGGACGATCGGGATGGGGCCGCCCTTGCCGTGGTAGTCGCCGCCATGGTCCTGGTCGTCCTCCAGCTTGCGAAAGAAGGGGAGGCAGCGCTCCCAGCTCCATTCCTCGTTGCCGAGCGAGGCCCACTCGTCGTAATCCTCCGGTGTGCCCCGGATGGCGACGATGCCGTTGACCGCGGACGACCCGCCTGTCACCTTGCCCCGCGGATAGGTCACCGCACGTCCCTCAACCGCGTTGCCCATCCAGTGCCAGTCGTGCTTCTCCGTCGAAGCGGAGAGGCCATCGGCCAGATCTTGCGGCAGCTTTCCGAGGTCCGGGTAGTCGGGGCCGGCTTCGAGGACCAGCACGGAACGGCCCGGGTCTTCCGTGAGCCGCGCCGCGAGCACCGCCCCGGCCGAACCCGCTCCCACCACGATGACATCGTATTCCATGGGCGCCCCTCCTCAGTTCCCTTGTTTCATCCAGTCGGCGACGCGTTCGCCGAGCATGATGCAGGTCAGGTTTGTGTTTGCGCGCGGGATTCCGGGCATGACGGAGGCATCGACTACCCGCAGCCCTTCGACGCCGCGCACCCGGCAGAATTGATCGACGACGGCCCCGGTGTCCCCGTCCGGGCCCATGCGGCAGGTGGCCACCGGGTGGTAGATGGTGTTCACCGTTCCGCGCACGTACTCCTCCAGCGCCTCGTCGGACTGCATCAGCTCCTCCGTGAGGATGGCGATGCGCTCGAAGATGTCCGCGAACTGCGGCTGGTTCGCCACCTGCCAGGCCAGGCGAAGACCATCCACCAGGCGGCGCAAGTCCTCCGGCTCGGCGCAATAGTCGAGATCGATGCGCGGCTGGACGTTCGGGTCCGCGCTGGTGAACTTGAGCCGCCCGCGCGACTTCGGCCGTTGCAGCCCCGCCAGCACGCTAACCATGATCGGTGCCCCGACGATCGCGAGGTAGTCCGGGTAGTCGCTGAGGTCCACGTTGCCCGTCATGATGAGCTGCATGTCGTTGCGTTCGTCCGAACCCGTCGCTGTGTACCGGGCGCCAGCCTGCACAGTCCATTTCGAAAGGTCGGCGATGCCGGGCTTCGGCACGGCGATGACGCCCATCATGCAGTGGTCGATGAGTTCCGCGCCGACGCCCGGCAGGTCTTTCGTGACGGGGATGCCCAGCTTCGCCAGCACACTCGCGGGGCCGATGCCGGATCGCACGAGGATCGCGGGCGAGACGATGGCCCCGGCCGAAAGGGTCACGCGTTTGGCATAGACGCGCTGGACCTCACCGCCGCTCTCAACCTCCACGCCGACCGCCCGGCCATCCTCGACGATGACCCGGTGGACGAGGCAGCCGCCGCGAATGGTGAGGTTGAGGCGCCCGCGGTTGGGGTGCAGGTAGGCCACGGCCGTGGAGATGCGCACGTCCTCAATGATGTTCCGCGGCCAAATGCCGACGCCCGTGGAGTCGGGGTCGTTCATGTCGCGTGAGGGAGGGAGGCCGCTCGCGAGGCAGGCATCGACGAAGGCCTGGTGTTCGGGGAGCACGTCCTCGCGGTCCGGCCGGTGGATTGGCAGCGGGCCGGAACTCCCGTGGAAGTCGCCCCGCTCGTCGCGGTCGTCCTCCAGTTTGCGGAAGTACGGGAGCAGCTTCAGCCAGGCCCACTCCGGGTTGCCCATCGCCGCCCACTCATCATAGTCCTCGGGCACGCCACGGAGGGCGATGGCGCTGTTCACGGCGGAGGAGCCGCCGGTCACTTTCCCGCGCGGATAGGGGATTTCGCGCCCGCGCAGCGGCCTCGCGACGAAGCCCCAGTCGTGATTGACCACGGAATTCACGCGCCCGCTGCGAAGGTCGTCTGGCGTCGCTTCGACGGATGTGTAGTCCGGGCCGGCCTCGAGCAATAGCACCGAACGTTCCGGATCCTCGGAAAGCCGCGCGGCGAGCACGGCACCCGAAGACCCGCCCCCGACGATGATGTCGTCGTACTCCACGCTTCCTACCCCACAATTGTTGGGCCGGAGTATAGCGGCATCGGGTCACTAGGCTCGCGCGCAGCGCCTTGCGTCACGCGTCTCACCCGGCCTTCGCGGCGTTTGCGGCAATGGCCTGGACCATCTCGGTCCAGTGCGCTTCAGGCAGGTCGTGGCCCATCTCTGGAAACACGAGCAGATCGGCGCCGGGGATCGCGGCGGCCGTGTCCCGTCCCCCGGCGACGTTCACGAGCGCGTCGATTTCGCCGTGGATGACGAGCGCTGGACAGGTCACATTCGCGAGGCGCTCCCGCCGGCTGCCGTAGGCGCCGATCGCAACCATCTGGCGTGCGACCCCTTGCGGATAGAAGGAGCGGTCAAACGAACGGCCGGCCAGGTCTCGCCGCGCGTTGTCGTTGCGCAGGTGCGCCGCGCTCCCGAAAACGGCGGCCGATTTAATCGTGTTCTCGATGTACCCCGCGCGGTCCGAAGGTGCTGGTGTCAGTAGTTGGGCCTGCGCCTCCGCCGATGAACCGGGCAACCCCGGCGCGCCTGTCGTGGACATGATCGAGGTAATGCTGAGGACCCGGCCCGGGTGCTCGATTGCCATCACCTGGACGATCATGCCGCCCATGGAAGCGCCCACGATGTGCGCTTTGTCGATCCCCAGGGCGGTCAGCAGTCCCATGCCGTCGGCGGCCATGTCGCTCAGCGTGTAGGGCGCCGAGATCTGCTTGCCTTCCTGGATAGCGGCCATCGCTTCGACGACGTTCGGCACACCAGCGCTGTCGAACTTCGTCGAAAGGCCGGTGTCTCGATTGTCGTAGCGGATGACGGAGAACCCGCTGTCCGCGAGTTTTTGGGCGAACCCGTCTGGCCAGGAGATCATCTGCGCCCCCAGCCCCATGACCA
>JANXYE010000629.1 GCA_025350285.1 Chloroflexota bacterium | reverse complement strand
CCGTCATCACGGCCGGCGTCGCGAACGGGCTAATGTTCGAAATTCTCGGGCGCGAGACGGAGGCCGGCGCTTTCGTCCTTGGCGACGAGGTGCTCATCGGGCAGACGGTCCTCGAAGAGATGGACTTGCTGGTCGATTGCGCCGGCCACCAGGTGATCCCGAACCCTCGCAACCCGGACGGACCAGTCCTTGCACTCCGGGCTCTCGGCAACCAGCGGTAGGCGGGATGCCGACGAAGGGTTTACCCGCCATCCCACCAACCGCCATGTGGGAGTACCCTGAGCCCGGTCCACGAGACCGACTTCTTCTTGGCGTCGCCCATTGGATAGTCCTCCCATCCCCGACGAACGTCCCCAGCGCCGCCGCGAATACAGCGGGCCGGGGAGCACGCTCGGCCTCGCCGCGCTCGTCATCGTTCTCGTCGGAGTCGCCATCTGGTGGTTCGAACTACGCGGTGAAGGCTCCGATGTCGGTGGTTCGGGTGCCGGATACGGCATCGTCGAGACGCCGGCCGCGCTCAATTCGAGCGGGAAACAGCCGGTCGCCGAAGAAGGCCGTGTAGCGCCGAACTTCCGGCTCGCTCGGCTCGACGGGTCCGATCTCCATCTCACAGACTTCCGCGGGCAATACGTACTCGTCAACTTCTGGGCGACATGGTGCGGGCCCTGCCGCGCCGAAGCCCCGGCTTTCCAGCGATTCGCTGACGCGTCTCCGCAACTGACCGTCCTCGGTGTGAACCAGCAGGAGGACGCGGGCGCCGTCCGCTCGTTCACCGGCGAGTTCAAGACCACCTACCCGGTTGTGCTCGACCGCACGGGCGAAGTTTCCCTCGCCTACCGTATCGGCCTCGGCATTCCCGTGACCTTCCTTGTCGGCCCGGATGGCGTGATTCAGCACATCTACGGCGGTGAAGTGAAGCAGAAGGCGCTCGATCAGCTCCGAGCATGTCTCGCTGGCCCGGCCAGCGGACTCGCGGCATGCATCCGGAGCGATTCCTGATGGCTTCCGATGCACGCCGCATCCAGGGCACGTTCAAGCCGGGCAGGTTCGACCTCCTTGGCTGGACCTGGAATTTCCTGACGAACGTCAAAGTCGCGCTCTTCCTGATTGGGCTCGTTACGGCCGCCGCCTCGCTCGGAGTGGTGCTGCCCCAGGTCCCGGCGCCGATGCGGGCGAATGCCGCCGCCCGCTCTGTCTGGATGGAGCACAGGCGCGACGACTTCGGCGCGCTAACCGGCCTCATGGATCGCCTCGACCTGTTCGATATCTTCTATTCGTACTGGTTCAACGGCCTTTGGGTCTTGATTATCGTGGCGGTCGCTGTCTCAACGGTCAGCCGTTTTCGGCCCACGGCGAGAAGCATCCACCGCCCGCAGCGCGAAGTCCCGGACCGTTACTTCGAGATCGCTCACCATCGGGCAGATTACACACACCCGGGTGGCGTGGGCGCCGTCGCGGCGGCCTTGCGTAAACGCCGTTACGCGGTGGAGCAAACTTCGGGGCGCGATGGCGCCACGTACCTCTTCGCCCAGCGATACTCCTGGTCCGCCTACGGGACGTTTATCAGCCATCTGGCCCTGCTCATCTTCATGATCGGCGGTCTGCTCACCCGGTTCGTAGGCTTCGACCAGACCCTTGTCCTGGCCGAAGACACGCCGGCCGCCCCTGTTTTCGGCACGCCCGGCCCCGGGCAACTTTTTGTCAAGATGCTCGACGCCTATCGCGGGAAGGATGCGGCCGGGAACGTCATCGACTTCCACAGCGACATCCAGGTCACGCGCGGCGACCAGACGGTGACCTGCACGACGACCGTCAACGACCCCTGCAAAGCGTTCGGATACAAGGTGCACCAGGCGGCCTTCTTCGACGATGTGGCCCGCCTGCGTATCGTCGCCCCGGACGGGCAGCTCCTCTTCGCTGACAACCTCGACTTCGAAGGCAAGCAAACGTTTGTCCCGCACTTCCGGGTGACGAGCCCGTCCGGCGAGGTGGTTTTCGATGAGCCGGTCCCGCAGATGGGCCTTGACCCGGGCGCGACAGCCTCCCGCGGCGATGACCTCGCCGTCGCGCGGATCAGTTACCCGCTGGCCAAAGGCACCACCGAGGGCCGTGCCCTGACGCTCTCATGGCGTATCTCGAATGGCCAACTTTCCGTTGTCGCGGGGGGTGACGGTCTGCCCGTGCGAGAGTTCCGGCAGGGCGACGAAGCGAGCGCCGACGGCTACCGTATCCGCTACGACGGCGCCCAGGCGATTCCAGCCAAAGAGATCGACGACCTTCCCGGCGCTGATGGGCCCGTCGTCTTCCAGATGCCGACTGGCGAGGATGGCCAGCCCTACCTCTTCGTCACTGGCATCGGCGATGGCGCCGCCGTCTTGCTCCCCGGACAAGGCGTGCTCGCTCCCAACGGGTACGGCTACACCTTCGAACACCGGGTCGAGGCTTCGGGCGTGAGCGTAAAGCGCGACCCCGGGAGCCTGTTCATCTGGCTCGCCGTCGGGATGGCGATTGTGGGTTTGAGCATCACCTTCTACGTGCCGCGCCGGAGGCTCTGGGTGAAGGTAACCCCGGCCCGCACCTACTTCGCGGGCATCGCCGAAAAGACGACCCGCCTCGGGCGCGAACTGCGTGTCATGGGCGCCGAACTTGGGTCGAAGGACGCGATCCGACCCGAGGACCTGCCGGAACGGTAGCGGCCTTCGAAGTCGGGCGTGAATCAGAGGCTCGCTCAAGGGTGACGCCAACCTGGTTCGGACCCTTCGTGCTGCGGGCGCTCTTAAGGACCGCTCCGTGTCCGTCGCGGCTAGGATTGGACGGTACGCAACTCTGGGCGCGCGTCGCTAATCCTAGCCGCGAGTGGCGAACGAGCGGTTCGATCACGCGCGTGCCCACGCTCTCGCCGCCGCAAATCTCTCGCCGGCCACACCGCGCGCCGCGGTGGGCGTCTGGTACTCTCGACGGCATGAGCTACTCCGCGAATCCTACCTCCGATGGCTCCCGCCCGATCGCCGTCGTCACCGGGGCCAGTTCCGGGATCGGCGAGGCCACCGCCCGCATGCTCGCGGCCGCCGGATTCGAGGTCATCGTCGCCGCTCGGCGTTTCGACCGCCTCCAGGCCCTCGCCACCGAAATCGATGGGCGCGCGGCCGCTCTCGATGTGCGAGACAGGGCCGCGGTCGAAGCGTTCGCGGCCGGCATTCCGCGCGTCAGCCTCCTCGTGAACAACGCAGGCGGCGCCTATGGCATGGAGTCCATCGCGCAGTCGGTCGATGAGCATTGGCGCGTCATGTGGGAGACGAACGTCTTTGGCCTGATGCTCGTCACGCGCGCGCTGCTTCCCGCCCTCGAAGCGTCCGGCGCGGGCCACATCGTCAACATCGGTTCGATTGCGGGCCTTGAGTCCTACCCCAACGGCGCCGGCTACACCAGTGCGAAGCACGCCGTCGTCGCAATCACCGAGACGCTTCGCGTCGAACTCCTCGGCAAGCCGATCCACGTGACGGAGATCGATCCGGGCATGGTTGAGACGGAGTTCAGCGTGGTCCGCTTCGGCGGCGATGCCACCCGCGCGAAGAAGGTGTACGAAGGCGTTGAACCACTCGTCGCAGAGGACATTGCGGATTGCGTCACCTGGGTCGCGACGCGGCCTCCGCACGTCAACATCGACCACATGCGGGTGACCCCTCTCGCCCAGGCCAGCGCCACACTTGTGAATCGGAAGCTATAGTCCGTTAAGTTGCCGTGGATCGTCCTCATTCCTCGGAGCGACGGGTTCCAGTTTGTGGTCGCTACTGGCCGCCGGCCGCCGCCGCCGTCGTCTGGAGTTCACCCTGGCGCCGCCGAGCCACCGCCACGTCTTCGCCTACCATCTCCGCCTCGCGCGCCGACTGCTCTTGCTGGTAGGTCATCTTGTAGAGATTCGCGTAGATGCCGTCAGCCTCAAGAAGTTGCTCGTGGGTGCCTATCTCCGCGATGAGACCCTTGTCCAGGACCACGATCCTCGTCGCTTCCCGGATCGTTGAGAGCCGGTGGGCGATGACGAACGACGTGCGGTTCTTCAGCACTTCCCGCAACGCCCGCTGGATGATCACTTCCGTCTGGGTATCGACGTAGGCGGTCGCTTCGTCCAGGACGAGGATGCGCGGCTGCGCGAGGATTGCGCGGGCGAAACTGATGAGCTGCCGCTGGCCTACTGAGAGGTTCTGGCCGCGCTGCTGGAGCACGGTGTCGTAGCCTTTCTCCAGCTTGTCGATGAAGTCATCCGCGCCGACGGCCCGGGCCGCCGCTTCGACCGCTTCAGTCGTCGCGTCCGGCCGGCCATAGGCGATGTTCTCGCGGACTGTGCCGCTGAACAGGTACGGGTTTTGGAGGACCACGCCCATGTGGCGGGTCAGCGACCGCCGTTTGAGGTCGCGGATATCGTGACCGTCGATCCGGATGGCGCCTCCGGTGACTTCGTACCCGCGGCTTACGAGCGACGTTATGGTCGTCTTGCCCGCGCCCGTGTGGCCGACGAAGGCGATCGTCTCGCCGGGCTCAACGTGCAGGTCAATGTCCCGGAGGATTGGGATCCCTTCGATGTAGTGGAACGAGACGTGATCGAAATCGACTCGCCCTTCGACATCGTCGAGTTCGAGCGCGTCCGGCTTGTCCTTGATTCGCGGCTCTGTATCAAGCACCTCGAAGATGCGCTCCCCACCGGCCATCGCGCGCTGCACCATCGTGTACTGCAGGACAAGGTCGCGAATTGGGTCGAAGAACTTGCTCACGTAGATCGTGAAGGCCGTAAGGACGAAGAACAGCTCCGCGATATCGACGGCGTCCGCGTTCAGAGCGCGCAGGCCACCGACGATCACCACGGCCGCCATCGCGAGGGCCACCGCCAATTCGATCACCGGCATGATCGCCGCACTGAGCATGCCGGCCCAGATATTGGCATTGCGGTTGTCCTGGTTCAGCGCGTCGAACCGCTTCGCGTTCTCGCCCTCGCGCGACATTGATTGGACCGCTCGCACACCGCTCACGTTCTCGGCCAGCGTCCCGTAGAGCGCGCTGATCTTGACCCGCACCTGTGTGAACGCCTGCCGCGCGTGCCGCGACCACCAGGCCATCACGAGGACCAACGGCGGCACGATCGCGAACGTCACGAGGGCGAGCTGCCAGTCCACGACGAGGAGGATAACGACGACGATGGCGAGGCCGACGAAGTCCGCCGCAAATGTGAGCGACCCGCTCGTCAGCAGTTCTTGCATCACGGTCACGTCGCTCGTCAGACGGCTCAGCATCCTCCCGACTTCCATCTCGTCGTAGAAACTGAGCGAAAGGTTCTGCATATGGTCGTACATCTCGGTTCGCAGCTTGAGCAGCAAGCGGTTGCCCATATAGGCCGTTGTTAGCTGCTGGGTGACCTGGGCGGCGAGCCCGAGCAAGGCCAGACCAACCATGGAGCCGGACCAAATCAGCACCTGGTTGGTATCGTGCTGAACTCCAGCCTTCACCGTGAGGGCGATAAGCAGGGGCTGAAGGAAGCTGCTCAGCGCGACAATGACCATTGCCGAGAACGCGAGCCCCGCGTGGAGCTTGTACTGCTTGAGATACGGGATAAGTCGTCGCACGACCTGCGCGTCGTATACCTTGCCGAGCGAATCGTCGTCCCAGCCGTCTGAGCCGCGGCCAGCCCGCGGACCCATTCCCTGGCCGCCGATGCCCGTGCTCCAGCCGCCCGCTCCGGCGCCACCGCCTCCAAACATCGCCATCGTGATATCCCCTCACCCGGGCGCAGGCCCGGCTCTTGTCGTCTTTTCCGGGCTACCTACCTGGCGCCGCCAGCGCCGCCACCAGGCACTCCGGCAGGCTCGGGCTGGCGCCGCGCGGCGGCTCCGAAGTCGGGTGCGGCGGCCTTCGCCGTCCCGTTCGCGTAGACCGGAGCGGCTGTGGCGGCAATCGCCGGTTCGGCGCCAAGGGCTGCTACCACGTTTCCGAGCGCCTCTTCCTGGTCCTTGAGTTCGAGGTCGTAGATCCGCCGGTAGAGACCCTCCTGGTGGAGGAGGTCGGTGTGTTTGCCGCGCTGCACGACTCGGCCGTGGTCCAGCACGATGATTTCGTCGGCCTGCATGACCGTGCGCAACCGCTGCGCAATCACGAACGTCGTCCGGCCATGCATGAGTTCGTTCAGCGCTTGCTGGATGAGGAACTCTGTTTGTGCGTCTACGCTGGCCGTCGAATCGTCGAAGATCAGAATCCGCGGGTCCATGAGCAGCGTGCGTGCGATGGCAATGCGTTGCTTCTGCCCGCCGGACAGTGTTACGCCGCGTTCGCCAACCCACTCTTCATATCCGTACGGCAGGCTGACGATGAACTCATGGATGCGGGCTGCCTTCGCGGCCCGCTCGACGTCCTCCTGGGTGGCGTCTGGACGTCCGTAGGCGATGTTGTCGCGGATCGTCCCGATGAACAGGAAGAGGTCCTGCTGGACGATGCCGATGTTCCGGCGTAACGATTCGATCGTCACGTCCCGCAAGTCCGTGCCGTCGATGGTGATCCGTCCGGCCGTCACGTCATAGAAGCGGGGGATGAGGTTCACGACCGTCGACTTGCCGCTTCCGGTCGGGCCGAGCAGCGCGATGACCTGGCCCGGCGCCGCGTCGATGTCGATGTCGGAGAGGACGGCGCTGAGCTTGTCGTATCCGAAGCTGACCCCTTCGAAGCGAACACGGCCCTCCGCCGCCTTGAGTTCCGGCGCTCCGGGCTTCTGTTCCACGGCCGATTGCGCGTCGATGAGTTCGAATATGCGTTCGCACGATGTCGCCGCACGGGCGATGAAGGTCACCGCGAAGCCGATCGTCCGGATCGGCAGCTGGAGAAGCCCGAGCCAGAGCGTGAAGGCCAGCAGGTCGGCTTCGCCGAGATCGCCGCGCGAAATCTGCCACGCCCCGAATCCGACCGTGATCGCGATCTGGAGCGCCCCCAAGCCCATCTGGAGTGGTGCATAACGGCCCATCAAACGCGACGACTGGTAACTCAGGTCCGCCTGCTTGCGGCTCGCGTCCATGAACTTTTGGCTCTCAAAGTCCTCCCGCGCGAACGCCTTCACGACGCGGATCCCGGTCAGGCCTTCCTCCGCAACCTGCGTGACTTCGGCCTGGTTCTGCTGAATCTGCATCCAGAGAGGACGCAGCCGGCGGGCCATGCGGTAGCTGCTGATGGCGATGATCGGAAGCGTGACGCTGCTCACGAGCGCGAGTTGCCAGTTGATCGTGAACATCAACGCGATCGAGATGACGAGGATGAGGACGACATAAACCACCCGGATCGCGCCCATCGCGATGAACATCCGGATGGCTTCCACGTCCTGCGTGACGCGGGACATGATCTGCCCGGTCTGCACGTTGTCGTGGTAGGAGTAGCTCAGCCGTTGGAGGTTGTCGTAGATACGGTTGCGCACGTCGTACGCCAGGCGCTGGCCGATGGCTTCGCCGAGGTACTGTTGCCCAAACTGGGCAAGCCCGCGGCCAATCGCGAACACGACGATCCCCAGCGCACCGAAGATGAGCAGCCATTCGTTGCCCTTGATCCCCGTGAGCTTGTTCGTCACCGGATCCCGCTGTGGGTCGAGGCCGATATCGATGGCGTAGCGCACCAACAGCGGGCTCACCATCACGAAGGCGCCGCTGAAGACGACACTCAGCAAGGCCAGGGTCAGTTGTTTCTTGTATGGGCGAATGTACTCGCCCAGGCGGAGCAGATGTCGCACGGATCCCTCCCGTTAAGGGAGGACAATACCACACTCTCACGCAAACGTGAAGGTCAGGGTACTGGCCGTCTGGCCAGCACCTTCGCTACCCGTTAGCTCGACGTGAACATGCGTGTTCCGTGCGACTCCAGGCGGTGGTCGCGGATACGCCAGCCGTCGGGCGTACGCACGAGGGCGTCGTGGTAGGTGGCCCAGAGCGTCAAGCTCTTCTTGGGGTCGGCGGCTATGACGTGGGTGGCCTGCACGTAGCTGCGCATCGTTGCCGCGTCGCCGTCGAGTGCGACGACGTGGTTGCCGATCATGTGCTGCGTCGGGCCGAACCGTTCGAGCGCCTTGCGCACGAAGGTCATCAGCTCGACGCGGCCGTGCATCGTCTCGGGCGTGAACCCGGCCACCTGTACGTCCTCGACGAAGCAGCTTTCGTACAGATCGAGGTCCCGGGTATCGACGCCCGTTGCGTAGCGGTTCATCACGTCCTGGATGGCGAGTCGGTCGGCGAGAGGGTCCATGGCGGCGGCTCCGGCGGCGAAGTGGGGCGATTCTAGCGCATCGGGTCCGGGCGGCGGTGGTACAATCGTCGGCATCAGTGCTGTCGCCCCCGCCGAAGTCTCGGCCCGTGAAGAGCTCCAAGAGCGCATCAACGTCCTTTCGGATGAGGAATGCGAGCGCCTGCTCGACATGGTTTGGCTGCACTTCGAGGACTATGTGCTCACGCCCGTGGAAGAGGCGGCGGTGGCGGAAGGACGCGCTGAGATCGCTCGCGGCGAATTCATCACTGGAGCCCAACTTCGCGAGAAATATGGGCTTTGACCTTCGAACCCGTCTTGGCGGCGCGAGCACCGAGCGATACTTCGACCGGTTGACCAGGAGCCGGCAGCGACGCGTCGAAGCCAAGCTTCAGAAGATCTGCCTGGACCCGTACGACCTGCGCGAATCGCTCGCGCTCGCTGGAAGGGCCGACGGGCTGCGACGCGCGCGGGTTGGCGACCGCCGCATCCTCTTTTACGTGAAGGAAGAGGTGCACATCGTCGATGTCACCGAGATCGGGCCGAGGGGGGACGTGTACAAGGGCCGTTAGCGTCCATCTCCGCCGCCGCCGGGTGGTGGTACAATCCCCGGCATGAGTGCCGTAGCCGCCGAAGTGTCCGCCAAGGACGAACTTCATCGAATCATCGATGAGATGGACGATGAGGATGCGGCACACTTTCTCTGGTTCCTGGGCCGAGAGAACGGCAACGACGAACTGACGCCGTGGGAAGAGGAGCGCATCGCCGAAGCCCGCTCCGAAATTCGCCGCGGCGAAGGGATCGACTGGGAAGACCTGAAGGTTGAGCTGGGGCTGTGAAGTACCGGATCAAGCTCGGGCGGCGGGCGTCGTCGTATCTGCGACGCTGTGAGGAGGACAAGAAGCGGGCTCTTGGCGTCCTTATCGACCAGATTGCTCTCAATCCGTACAACCCGGACCTCTCGATTCCGATGCAGGGCGAGTTCGAGGGCACGAGGCGCGCCCGGCTCGGCTCTCTGCGCATCCTGTTCCTGGTGGATGACGAGGTGCACATCGTCGATGTCACCGAGATCGGGCCGAGGGGGGACGTGTACAAGGGCCGTTAGCGTCTCTCGTCTCCAGCCTCTCCTCTATACAGGCCATGCTCGGCGATGTAGGCCGCGACCGCGTCCGGGACCAGGTAGCGCACCGGCAGGCCGGCGGCCACCCGGTCGCGAATGAGCGTCGAGGAGATGGGCAAGGCCGGACAGTCGATTTCGACGGAGTTCCGAGTTCCGAGTTCCGAGTTCCGAGTGGCGGGATTCGGCGCACTGGCGATTGTCGCGAGTTCGCGGATGCGTTCGGGGCTGCGCCAGTTGGGGAGGTCGGCGACGGAGTCGGAACCGAGCAGCAGTACGAGTTCCGAGTTCCGAGTTCCGAGTTCCGAGTTCAGTTCCTCGAGCGTATCGACGGTGTAGGAGGGGCCGGGGCGGTGGAGCTCGCGCTCGTCGATGACGAAGG
>JANXYE010000590.1 GCA_025350285.1 Chloroflexota bacterium | reverse complement strand
GGGCCGCCCGAACACGAGCGGGGACCGTCACCTGTCCTCGGCGAGTCATGCGGCTATAGGTAGCGGCCATGGCGAACCTCACAGATCGGCGCTGTCAGGGTACTACACGCCCGACGGCGCTCGCCAGAATAGGGTGCGATTCAAAGTTTTGCGTTGGCGAATGGATGCCGTGGCCGTGTGCTCCCCTCGCCCGTCCTTCCGGGGAAGGATACGAGTCGGGAGAGGGTCGGGGGTGAGGCCAGGACGCCCGGCGCTGGCCACGACCGCTCCTCGCGCAAAACTTCGAATCGCGCTCGCCAGAATACGATGGTGGCCTAGGCGGGATGTTTGGCGTAGCCACTCCCGAGGACACGCGTCCAATCCGGTATACTCGGAGCCGTGACTTCGCCCGCCGCCGCGCCCGTCTTGCCAGAACGCTCCCCTTGGGACGGCGCTCGTGTGTCGTTCGAGGAGTTCGAGCGGTTGCCTGAGGAGAAGCCCTACCTCGAATACTTTGGCGGCCACGTGGTACAAAAGCCCATGCCGAAGCGGCCACATGGAAAAGGGCAGGCGTTCTTCGTGATCCGGCTGAACGCCTACGCCCGCTCGGCGGGCGGGGCGGCCTGGGCCGAGGCGGCGGTCACGTTCGAGTTCAACGACGGCCGTGGAACGCGCGTCCCCGACGTCGCCTATTGGGGACCGTCCAAGCCTCAGGGGGATGACGACCGGTCTCTGCCGCCGACCCTGGCGATCGAGATCAGGCCGGCGGACCAGGCGCTCACTGTGCTCTTTGCGAAGTGCCGGATGATGCGTGCCCACGGAGTCGACGTGTGCTGGCTGTTCGACCCCGCGGCCCGTCGTGCCTTCGTCTTTGAAGCCGGGGGCGATGGCGATGAGTTCCGGGGCGCCACGCTCACATCGGCGTTCTTGCCCGGGTTCCAGTTCGAACTCGCCGAACTCTGGGTAGCCGTTAGCTGACCGGGCGGTATTTCGCACCTTTCCGAGGATTCAAGTGACTGACGAACATTCCTGGTTCGAAGCAAACCGCGCGCATTGGGATGAGCGCGTCCCAATCCACGTGGACAGCCGCTTCTACGATGTCGATGGCTTTCGCGCGGGCAAAGAGACGCTGCGCCCGTTCGAGCTGGCCGAAGTGGGCGACGTGAGCGGGAAGGAACTCGTCCACCTCCAATGCCACTTCGGGCTGGACACGCTTTCGTGGGCGCGGCACGGGGCCAAGGTCGCCGGGCTGGACTTTTCTCAGCCGGCGGTGGAAACGGCAAGGCGGCTGGCGGCCGAGGTCGGGCTCACGGCTGAGTTCGTGGTCTCGAACGTTTACGACGCCGCCGAGGCGTTCGACGGGCGCCGTTTCGATATCGTCTATACCGGTCTCGGCGCGCTCGTCTGGCTGCCGGATATCGAACGCTGGGCGAAGACGGTCGCCAGCCTCGTGAAACCCGGCGGCTTCCTCTACCTCGCCGAATTCCACCCGCTCGCGGACATCTTCGCCGATACGGCCCTCGACGTTACTTCGGACTACTTCCACAGCGAGCCCCAGATTTGGAATGAGCCGGGCACGTACACGGAAGCGGGTATCGAAACGAAGCAGAACCTGAACTACGAATGGACGCACGGCATCGGCGCCGTTGTAACGGCCATCATCAACGCCGGGCTGCGGATCGAGTTCCTGCACGAGCACGACTACACGCTCTGGAAGCGCTGGCCTTTTCTCGAAGAGGTGAGCTACGACGAGTTCCGGCTGCCGGCGGGTACGCCGTCTCTGCCGCTGATGTACTCGCTGCGCGCCCGGCGCGACTAACCGGAACCACAGAGCGCGCAGAGATGCGGACAAAGAACACAGGGGAGTTTCGTTGACCTCGGCTTCACCGGAGGCGGTCAAGAAAGGCGGATTCTCAGGCTGCTCTTAGAAAGGGCGGCCATTGTGAGTGGCGCCTCCCCCACGGGAGAGCCCACTTCTGGAGGCCAACATTGGCCATCAAGGAACTTCTCCACCGCCGCCTGTTCATGGCCGGCGCCGCACTCTCCCTGCTTGCGATGGCGGGCGCGGCAACCACCTTCGCGACGCAGAGCACCTCCGCTCAGACACCCCCTTCGCCGACGACCCCGGCCACCAACGGCACCGGGGTCAAACCAACCAGCAAGGAAGACGCCGCCCACGAAGCAAGCGAAACCGCTGAGCAGGAAGCGGCCGAGGACAACGGCACCGCCCATCACGGCGGGCCCGGCGGCAGGGGCGGTTCGAACGAGGACGCCGCTCACGAAGCGAACGAAACCCCGGAACGTGAAGCGGCCGAGGACGCCGCCAAGAACGCCGCCCCTTCGACCAACCCCGCCAAGCCCAGCACGACCAACGGGACGGGGACCACGCCCGCTCAGTAAGCGGAAGCCCATCGCCTCCGCACACCTCGAAGGGGCTGGCTCAACAATGAGCCAGCCCCTTCCTCGTTGGCCGAACGTTGCGACTCACGCACGCAGAGCACCACGCAGGAGCCGGGCGGCTCTGTCCGCCCTGAGCGTAGCGGAGACTCTTCCTCGGCCCCAAACGACGCCTGGCGAGGCGCGCGATGGCCAGAGAACCACGGAGAGGGAACCGCAGGGCGTACGGAATTTACGGACAGAATCCAGACCCTATTGCAACGCCGTGTCCGAAAGCACACACTCCGCGATGCGAGCACATTCGTTCGCAGCAGGGGTGTCATGAGTTCGGATTCGGAACAGAAAGACGGAAACCAGGCAGCCGACCGGGCCAGCCGGGCTGCACAGACCGCCGGCAACAGCCAGGTCCGCCAGGTCCAGAACGACGCGCGGGCCGAAATGCGCCAGCGCTTCGGCTTCCTCAGCAAGATCACGAACATATTCAAGCGCTAGGCTCGCGGCCGCTCGTACGTACGCATTCCGGCGCGGGTTTCTGCTATAGTCGCGGCACCGCGCCCACCCTCGCTTCGCGTCCGGTGGAGCCACTTATCGAGGTACAAGTATGAAATTTGCGTACGATCAGGATGTCGAAGCGTTCCGCGCCGAAGTAAAGACCTTCATCAAGGAGAACCTGCCCCCGGAAGAAGAGCGGGCAAAGCGCGGATACGAAGACGGCTTCAAGACGCTCCAGGACGAATACGACTACACGATGGGCTTCCAGAAAAAGCTCTCCGAGCGCGACTGGCTGGCCATGGCCTGGCCCAAGGAGTACGGCGGCGGCGGGGCCAGCCACATGCGCCAACTCGTCTACAACGAAGAGATGGCCTACAACGCGGCGCCTTCCGGGAACATGGGCATCGCCTGGGTTGGCCCAAGCCTGATGCTGTACGGCACCGAGGATCAGAAGCAGAAGTTTATCCCCCGCATCACCGGCGCCGACGACTGGTGGTGCACCCTCTACAGCGAGCCCGGCGCCGGTTCGGACCTCGCGGCGCTCCAGACGCGGGCCGTGCGCGATGGCGACGATTACGTGCTCAATGGCCAGAAGATCTGGACGAGCGGTGGTCACCTCGCCGATTGGGGCTGGCTCGCCGCACGCACCGACCCGGACGCCCCCAAGCACAAGGGCATCACCATGTTCATGGTCGATATGAAGTCGCCGGGGGTGACCGTGCGGCCGCTGATTAACATCGCCGGCCGGCACGGGTTCAACGAAGTCTTCTTCGAAGACGTGCGCGTCCCCGCCACGCAGGTTGTCGGCGAGGTGAACCGCGGCTGGTACCACATGGCCGTCGCCCTCGATTTCGAACGCAGCGGCATCCAGTCGTACGCGGGCGGCCGGCGGACCGTGGAGCGGCTCGTCCAGATTGCGCGAGAGAACCCGGACCTGGTGAAGCAGCGCAAAACCATCCGCCACGAACTCGCGGACCGGACCATTGAGGTAGTGACGGGCACGTCCCTCGCCTACCGGGTGGCCACCATGCAGGCGAAGGGCATGGTCCCGAACTACGAAGCGAGCACGAGCAAGCTGTTCGGCAGCGAACTCGGCCAACGCATCGCTCTCACGGGCATGCACCTGTTGGGCACGACGGGCCAGCTGCGCAACGGTTCGAAGCACGAGATCTGGGACCAGGCGTCGAGCTACCTGCAAGCCGTTTCCGGCACGGTTGCGGCGGGCACCAGCGAGATCCAGCGCGGGATCATCGCCACGCGCGGGCTCGGGCTTCCGCGGGGGTAGTCCCCGTGCTCTCCGAAAGGCACCACAAGCTCACGTCAGAGGAGCCGGGCCGCCGCACAGGAAACCCCAGCGCCCACGGAGGGGCGCGGCTCCGCGAGGCCTCCGAAGGAGTAGCCGTCCCGGCGCGGCCTGTCTGTGAACTACTTCACACATCCGGCTGTATCGCTGGCGGCTCTGTAGCCTGTTTCAGACAGCCGGGGTCATCGAACCGTAAAGAGCCGCTGACGGAACGTTGGTTCACCGCCCGGCTCGCGCCGTGTACCCTCTGGTCAGTTCTTGACACGGCCGTAACCGTAGCCCGAATCAGTTCGAGCCGCGGCGGC
>JANXYE010000585.1 GCA_025350285.1 Chloroflexota bacterium | reverse complement strand
GGCGTGAACGAACCGCTCGTTCGCCACTCGCGGCCAGGATTGGCATCGCGAATCAAGAGACACGCGCGCGGCAATCCTCGCCGCGAGTGGCGAACGAGCGGTTCGTTCACGCCCGTGCCGGGCTCGACCCACGCAAAGATCTGACGGCCACCCATCCGCGCCCGGCGTTTGGCGAGAGTCGTGGCCACGCGGTACACTCGCGGGCCGAACGCGCTACACGATTTTGCCCTCCGGCGCACGCCGGTGAGGACTCCCGGAGGTTCCGCCATGCCCGCCTTCCCGTCCGTCGAATGGTTCCAATCAGCCGCCGATCTGCTGAACAAGTCCGATAGCTTCAAGCGGCTCGGCACATGCGATGCCGAGGTCGGAGTGCGCGTCGGCGACCAGTTCTTCGAACTCGATTTCGACGCGTTCGAAGTCAGGAGTGTCAAGGCTATCGACGCCCACCGCGCCGAGGAAGTCGATTTCACCCTCGTCCAGAGTCCCGAGGCGTGGCGGGCCATGATCGAAGACATCAAGGCAAACGGCCACGCGACCCACGACTTCACGCTCAACTCGCTGGACCTGCGCAGCGACGAAGAGCTGGCGCGCGGCAAGGATTATCACCGCCGGGACGCGTTCTACCGCTTCAACCAGACGTTCCAAGACTACTTCGACATGTCCGGGAAGTTCGAAACGACGTTCCAGGCGGGGCCGGGCTGACTTCGTCCGCCGCTTATTTCCGGTCCCCGGCGATAACCGGTCCAAGCACGCGCATCACTCGCCCCAACTCCTCCCCGACCTCGCGGGCGAGCCCTTCCGTGAGGTTCGAGGTTCTCCATATCCGGTGTAGCCGCCGCCAGGATGCGGTCCACGCCTCCAGCTCCCATTCCGGTCCCAACTCTGGGGCGAGGGAGGCCGCACGGGATGCGAGCCGCTCCGCCCAAATGTCGTTCGCCTCCAACGGCCCTTCGAAATGCAGCCCGAGTTCGATCATGCCGTGTGAGACGCGCGGCTGAAGTTCGAAGTGCACGTTGGGGTCGCCGAAGTGCAGCTGGAGGGTCGTCCACATCACTTTCCGCTCCGGCCGTGGGAGGTCAGCCGGCAGACCTCGCATAGCCGCTTCTTCGCAAGCGAAGACGAATTCCTGCGCTTTCAGCTTCCGGTCGCCGGCCATCGTGCGAGTGTAGCCGAGTGTTACGAAACGCGGATGTCGAGGCGGCCTTCGGCTTCTCGCGCTGGTCCGCGGCCTGGCCGAGGCCGGGCCGTGTGGCAGGCGAGCCTCCTGGAGAGACCGCTCCGTATCCGTCGCGGCCAGGAGTGCTTCGTCGTGCTTCTGGGCTGCCCCGAAACTCAACGGAACGCGGACGTAGAATGAGAGCGTGATGCGCCGCACGAAGATTGTCGCCACGCTTGGCCCGGCTTCTCTCGAACGCGAGGTGCTGGCGGCGATGATCCGCGCCGGGCTCGATGTCGCCCGGCTCAACACGAGCCACGGCGATCTCGACAGTCATGTCCGGGCCGTCGCCCTCGTGCGCGAAGTCGCCGCGGCTGAGAACCGCCACATCGCCGTTCTCATGGACCTCGGCGGACCGAAGATTCGGACGGGGGGAACGCTGGATGGCCTCCCGCTGATCCTCGAAAAGGGCGCGACCCTCACCCTCACTGGCCCCGCACCCGAGCCGTGCACGCCCACGCGCGTGAGCATCGACTACCCGCGCCTGCGCGAAGATGTCTCGCCCGGCCAGCGGGTGCTGCTCGACGACGGAAACATCGAGTTGCGGGTAAACGCGGTCACGCCAGACGGACTCGAATGCGAAGTGATCGACGGTGGGCCGCTGCTCCCGCGCAGAGGCGTCAGCTTCCCCTCGTCGCGGCTCAACCTCGGCGCGCTCACGCCGCGCGATCGGCTCGCTATCAACGCGGGCATCAGTTCCGGCATCGACTACTTTGCCCAGAGCTTCGTCGGCTCGGCGGAAGACCTTATCGAAACCCGCAACCTGCTCCGATCGCTCGGCGCGAACACGCCGATCATCGCGAAGATCGAGCGCCGCCAGGCCGTGGAGGATCTCGAATCCATCCTCGCCGAAGCCGATGGAGCGATGGTCGCCCGCGGGGACCTCGGTGTGGAGCTGCCGCCAGAGGATGTCCCGATCCATCAACGGGCCATTCTCGCCGCCGCCGGGCGGCGGCTCCTGCCCGTCATCACCGCCACGCAGATGCTCGAATCGATGGTCCATTCGCCCCGGCCGACGCGCGCCGAGGTGAGCGATGTCGCGAACGCCACCTGGGCGCTCTCCGACGCGTTGATGCTCAGCGAAGAGACGGCGATCGGGCAGTATCCGGTTGAAACGGTCGCGATGATGGACCGCATCATTCGGCGGGCCGAGGCCGCGTTTCCGGCGGAACTTGACGGATCCCGCCAGCCGCGCGCGGACAACCACTCCTACGTGATCGCCCAGGCCGCCCGGCGGATCGTCGAATCCGACATCAACATGCGCGGCATCGTCTGTTTCACGATGAGCGGACGTACGGCCGGGCTGGTCAGCAAGGTCCACCCAAACGCGCCGATTTTCGCGCTCTCACCCAAAGAATCGGTCTGCCGCAAGCTGGCGCTCGCGCGCGGAGTCGTGCCCATCCTCGTCCCGCTGGTCCATTCGTCTGAGGAGATGCTGCAAACCGCCGACCGTGTGCTCACCGCCAGGGGCTACCTGCGCGAGGGCGAAGAGGTTGTGGTGGTGGCAAGCGTGCCGGTACAGGCCGTTGGGGCGACGAACTTCGTCAAGCTCCACCGCGTGGGCGAATCGAGCGCGTACTGATGGCCGCCGTCGTTGTCGCCGAAGCGCGCAATCCGTTGGAGGCGGTTTTGTGGGTTGATGCGCTAAAGGCCGCGGGTATCAGGGCGACCAGCTTCGAACGGAGCGTCGGGCCAGCGATGGGCGGGGCGACCGCACTCTTCGCGAGCTTTCCGGTGCTCGTGCCATCCGACTCGATTGGCGCGGCGCGGAGCGTCATCGCCGACATCGCCGGCGCCACGCGGCTCTCGGCCTATCGTGACGCGGGCGACGCGCGTTCTCGTCAGACGCAGGCTTTCGGCCTCGTCGGGGCGATAGTCGCTTTCATCATTGTTGCCGCCGTTATCGCGAGACTCCTCGCCTGAGCCGTGCGGTGCTACCGTAGTCGCGTGCCGCTCCACCTGAAGCAGTATGGTTTTGTCGCGCTGGTCGAGGGCGCGGAGAGCGTGCCCGTGGCGGAGCTC
>JANXYE010000569.1 GCA_025350285.1 Chloroflexota bacterium | reverse complement strand
AAGCTCCGGCCGGGCACGATCATGATCTGGGACGGCGACGGCGCAATGAACCACGACGATGCCATGCGCAGCCTCCGCCTGATGGGCGAAGTGGTGCTCCCAACCCTGCGCGAATGGTCCAAAGAACTGGACCTGCCCGGCCCGTTCGAACGCGACCCGGCCACCGGCAGGGACCTGGCGCCCGCCTAGGTTCGCAGCGCCACGACCGCCAAGATACGAATTTAGAATGTTTAATACGCCAATCGGCCCCGCCGAACGCTGGCACTTGGACTGCCTGGCGTGAAACTTGGCGTCTTGGCCGCTTGGCGTTTTCGTCGGGCCAAGCGCCGTGAATGGAGCGGGCGAAGGGAATCGAACCCTCGCTTCAACCTTGGGAAGGTCGCGTTCTACCATTGAACCACGCCCGCGCTGGCGACTGCCCTAGCGTATCATGCCGGCAGAATCCGTTCGAGGTGCCCCTTGGCCAAAATCCCCCAGGAACTCTCCCTCACCACCGAGCAGCTCGATGAGTTGATGCTCGCATCGTGGAACATGCGCGTGGCCACCGTCGGCCCGAAGGGTCGCATCAACCTCACGCCGCTCTGGTTTGGCTGGGCCGCCGGGAGCATTTACTTCTACTGCCGCGGCCAGAAGATAGCGAACCTGCGCCGCGCCACCGCGTGTACGGTACTCGTCGACCGCAACGAACGCTTCCCCGAACTCCAGGGCGCGATGTTCCAGGGCACGGCCACCATCCTCGAAGACGCAGAGGCCGAGAACGCCGACCCGAACATGGACACGATCCGCCTGCAGATGGGCGCCAAGTACGCCGGCGGCCACGGCGAAAGCGCCGAGCCCGTCCGCAACCAGGCAAGCGCTCGCGGCCGTAACTGGCGCTGGGTCCGCCTGGACCCGACGCACGTGGTCACCTGGGACAACTACAAACTCAAGCGGTAACGAAGGGTTCGCGAGCGGAGGCAAGAACTTCGTTCGTCATGCGCTGAGCCATTTCGCGGATGGTCATGAAGTAGCGGCCGTGTGTGCGTCTGAGTTGGTCCTCGCTCTCGGCCATCAACAGCACGACTTCAACCTCGGGCCGTCGAGCGGCTTCGTGTTCGCGAAGGGCGGCCAAGGCTGCCTGCGAGTTCTCGAACCGCGTGAGGATCCGACTCGCGTCGTCGCGGTTGAACTCCATCAAGAAGTAACTCATTCCGAACCCATTTCTCCTACGGACGCAGCCAGCGTACCAAATGTTTCGAGCGCGGGATGCCCGAGATGCGATCACCGCCCGGCGGGTAGGAGCGCAGCGCCGCGAGGAGCGCGTCGAGATCTCGGGCCACGGGCGCAATCATCAGTATCCCGGCCTACCCGTCAACGCGCCGTGACGTACGATGTTCGTGGCCGGGCCGCCCCGCCGGTCCGGATTGGAGTTCGCCCGTGCCCAACTTCTTCGACCCATCGGTGCGGCCGCTCCCGCCAGGTATCTCGCCCGAGCACCCCGTACTTGCGTTTGTGGCGGGCGTCATCGACATCTTCATGAACGCCGAGGAGAGCGGCGCCGCCGCCGACCCGAGGCAACTTAAGGCACAAGTTGACCGCCTGCTGGCGTCCCACCCCGCCCCGCCCCGCGTTTTGGGCGTCCGGGTGGAGCGACAGGCGCAGGAGTTGGTCGATCGGGCGTGGGATTCGGACGAAGGCGATGTCCTCGCCCTCGATGCGCTCCGGCTCTGGCCGAACTGTTGCGAGGCCTACCTGCTCCTCGCGCTGGAGACCGGCGAAGAGGTCGAGCTGACGGTCATCCTCTACACCCTGGCCGCCATCGCCGGTGCCGAGGCCATCGGTCCCGAAAAGATGCATGAGTACACGGGCTCGTTCTCGGAGCACGAGGACGCGCTCCCGTTCCTGCAGGCGCTCGCGGGCCTCTCGCGGGCGCACATGGCCGCTGGCGAACCAGAAGCCGCCATGCTCCATCTCGGTGAGGTCCTCCGCCTTGATAGCGCCGATGCCCTCGGCGCGCGTTATGAGTTGCTCACGCTCCTCATCGCTTCAGGTGACCTTGCGAACGCCCAGGTACTCATCGACGCTTACGAAGAGCCGTCCGTGCCCATGCTTTACGGTTTGGCGCTCATCGCCTTCCACGAATCCGGGGATGGCCCGGCCGCCAGCTCGCGCTTGCAGATGGCGAAGACCGTCAACCCGTACATCGTCCCCTACCTGACGGGGGAGAAGCCCATCCCAGGCCCTGGGCCGCTTGACTTCGAACTCGGTACCGAGGACGAGGCGCTCGCATTCGCCCCACTCGTCCTCACCACGTGGAAGGTCACGCCCGGCGCTATCGAGTGGCTCCAGAAGGAAGTCGGCTACGTCTCGGGCGTGCGCGCGAAGCCCCCGGAGAAGCCGAAGCGCAGCGGCCCCCGCGAAATCTAGGCTCGGGCGGTGGTCCGCTTGGCCGGTCGCGGCTGTCGCTGCGATAATCGAGAGCATGGCGGCTGTGCCAACGAAGCTCTCCGTGAGCGAGGACGACAAGGTTCCGTTCGAACGGTTCATGTTCCAGGTGCTGGACCTCTGGTACACGGACGGTTTGCGTTCGCCCGAGGCCCTGGGCGAACGTGCCCGCGCCCTCTTGAGCCGCTACCGGAAGCCGCGCATCCCCGAGGGCGAATCAGAGCCCGATTTCGCCAAGGCGCTCGTCCGCAAGACCGACGAGACCGGCGGAATCGACCCGCTCATCTCGTTCGGCTGGCTGATGGACGCGCTCACCGCCTGGCCCGACTGCGCCGAAGCCTACATGTGGGTCTCGAACATCGTCGAGGGCCAGCAACAAGGGCCAATGCTGATGCAGCCGTTTTATTCGATCGCGTTGGATGCGCTCGACCGCCGTCTGGCCGGGAGGGGCCTGACCACGGACTCGCCAGGGTTCCGAGAATGCGACGAGCACGAACTCTATCTGACCAGCCTGCGCGGGCTGGGCGAGGTGCTGGCCACCTACGGCGACTTTGCTCCAGCGGCCGAGCGCTACCAGCAGGCCCTCCACATCGACCCGGAGGATAGCCACGAGGTCCTGCCGCGCTATGCGCTGGTGAAGGCGCTCCTGAGGGAAGACTCCGCCGCCGATGGAGCGCTCGCCTACTGCCCCGACACCTCAATGACGCGCTTCATGCGCGCGGTCATCACCTACGGACGCGAGGCCGACGGCCCTGGCGCCCGTCGCGCCCTGCAGCAGGCCCGCCAGGCGAACCCGCACGTGATGGGCTTCGTGAACGGCACGCGCAAGTGGATCGGCCACCTCACGGGCGACTCGAAGCCAGGCGGCGTGGACGAAGCGCAGTACATAACGTTAGCCATCTCCCCGGCCTTCGCGCCGCTTATCGGTCTCGAACGCTGGTTCCGCAAGGAGGGTGGCGCGGTCAAGCCCGCCCCGGGCGCGAAGGGGCCTTCGCAAAAGCGCAGGCGATAGCCAGCCCGCCTCAACCCGGGAGGATGCCTTCGCGCTTCTCTTCTTCGTAGAGCCGCTCGCAGACGAATTCCTTCAGGAGGGTCTGGTAGCCCTTGTTCTTGCGCCACGCGACGGCCTTAAGCCGACGGATCGTCGCCTGGTCGAACCTGATCGCGAGCGGCGTTGTCCGTGGCCGCGGGGGTGGAAGGCCGTCGCCGGTGGCCTCACCAACGAGGTTGAAGTACCGCTCAGACATTGCGTGCGTTCCCCAAAAGTCGGCCTCCTCTCGCTCGCTTTGGAAATCAGGTATTTCAGCCGGACCGTCGATCTCGATTAACGTTGCTGGGCCTACTTCCGGCCTCGACGCCGGTACCGTGCTATTTCCCATCCCACTGTCCTCCGGGCGGTGACGACGCGCAGGCGGCGTCCTCGCGGTGTATAGACGACGGCGATCACGCGTCCGTCTTGAGTGGACCCTACGGCGACGAAGCGCGGTTCGTACTTCGACTCGACGCCGTAGGTGAAGCTATGAGGGTCGTCGAGCGCCTCCTCTGCCTCGAACGGTTCGAGCCCGTGGCGTGCGATGTGCTCGATGTTGTCGTCGTCCCAATCGAACCGGCTGTCAGCGTCCGCTATGACTGCCTCTCGGACGGATGTAACTACCATCGTAGCTATTCCATTACGTTTCGTCTACCGCCGGTACCGCCGGCCCCGGTCCCGCCCGCCCGCCTGACTTCGTCCATACCGCACAGGCCCCGCCTTGCCCGCCACCGCCGCGAACGCTTCCAGTTCCTCCGAATCGCTCCCAACGAGCTGCCGCCGCAACTCCACCACCTTGTCCCGCAGGCCCGCCGCCTTCTCGAACTCCAGCGCCTTGGCCGCCGCCTTCATCTGTGATTCGAGTTCCTTCACCATCCTCAGCATGTCGTCTTTCGGCATCTCGCGCGTCGGGGCCGCGTTGTACTCGCCCTTCTCTTCGGCCAGCGCCAGCCGCACATGGTCGGTGATGTCCTTGATCGCCTTGACGATCCCGACCGCTTCGATGTTGTGGTCGGTGTTGTACTGCTCCTGGATCCCGCGCCGCCGGTACGTCTCATCAATCGCGGTCTGCATGCTCGGCGTGACCTTATCCGCGTACATAATCACGCGTCCCTCGAGGTGCCGTGCCGCCCGCCCGATCGTCTGCACCAGCGACCGGTTGGAGCGCAGGTAGCCCTCCTTGTCCGCATCGAGGATGCAGACAAGCGATACTTCCGGCAGGTCGATGCCCTCTCGCAGCAGGTTGATCCCTACAACGCAGTCATAGATGCCGAGGCGCAAGTCGCGCAGGATTTCGACTCGGTCGAACGTTTGCACCTCAGAGTGCAGGTAGTGCGTCTTGATCCCCATCTCTTGCAGGTAGTCCGCGAGGTCCTCGGCCATCTTCTTCGTCAGCGTCGTGACCAGGATGCGCTGGCCCTTCGCGACGGTCAGTTTCACTTCGTCCATCAGGTCATCGATCTGGTTCTTCGTCGGCCGCACCGAGATCTGCGGGTCGAGCAGACCCGTCGGGCGGATGACCTGCTCGACAACCTGGGTCGAGTGCTCGATTTCGTACTTCGCGGGGGTCGCGCTCACGTAGATGCACTGGTTGATGTGGCGGTCGAACTCTTCGAACGTGAGCGGCCGGTTGTCGAGCGCGCTCGGCAGGCGAAAGCCGAATTCGACCAGCGTCTCCTTGCGCGCCCGGTCCCCGAAGAACTGTCCCTGCACCTGCGGGAGTGTCATGTGCGACTCATCGACTACGATCAGCCAGTCATCCGGGAAGTAGTCCAGCAGGCACCAGGGCGTCGCCCCCGGCTCCCGCACCTGCAGGTGGCGCGAGTAATTCTCGATGCCCGCGCAGTAGCCGGTCTCGCGCATCGCCTCGATGTCGTAGTGCGTGCGCTCCTCTATCCTGGCCGCTTCAAGGATCTTCCCCTGCGTTTTGAAGTGCTCCAGCTGCGCCGCCAGCTCCGCTTCGATCCCCGCGACCGCGCCCACCATCCGGTCTGCCGTCGTCACGAAGTGCTTTGCCGGGAAAATCTCGATCTCGTCGTGCTCGGCCATGATTTCGCCCGTCAACGGGTCGAGTTCGACGATCCGCTCTACTTCATCGCCGAAGAAGTCGATCCGGATCGCCAGCTCGTCGTAGCTCGGGAGGATCGTCAGCGAATCTCCGCGCAGCCGGAACTTGCCGCGCACCACGTTCATGTCGTTCCGCTCGTACTGCATCTCCACCATCTTGCGGATGGCGTCGGAGCGCTTAAAGCTCGCCCCGCGCTTGAACCCGAGCACGAACTCCTGGTACTGCTCCGGTTCGCCCAGCCCGTAGATGCAGCTCACGCTCGCGACAATGATCACATCTCGCCGCGTGAAAAGCGATCGTGTGGCCGCGTGGCGCAGCTTATCGATCTCCTCGTTGATGTCCGCGTCCTTGGCGATGTACGTGTCCGTCCGCGGGATGTACGCCTCGGGCTGGTAGTAGTCGTAGTAGCTGACGAAGTATTCGACCGCGTTCTCCGGGAAGAACTCCTTCAGCTCCGAGCAGAGCTGAGCGGCGAGCGTTTTGTTGTGCGCCAACACGAGCGTCGGACGGCCCGTCTGCTGGACCACGTTCGCAATCGTGAACGTCTTGCCGGAGCCCGTGACGCCCAGCAGTGTCTGACAGCGGTCGCCGCGGTCCACCCCTTCGACCAGCTTTGCGATCGCGTCCGGCTGGTCGCCCGTTGGCTGGTAGTCGGAGACAAGCTTGAAGGGGTTGGCCTTCCGGTGCGGGGCAAGGAGCGGCATCGCCATCCAGCTATTATAGCAGGACGCGAACGGGTGTTCGCGGGCTCCGCGGGGGACTCCTGACACGATGATGGCAGGAGCGGGAGGCCATAGATGATGTATAGTGACGATGTAGGAGGAAGCGCCCGTGCCAATGATTCGGAAGCAGATCTACATCACCAGCGAGGACGAAGCCAAGCTTAAGCGTCTCACCGCTAGCCGCGGCTGCAGCGAAGCCGAACTCGTCCGGGAAGCTCTCGATCTCCTTCCCGAGACAGAAGACCGCGGCGTCGCCGCTCTGCGCGAGGCCGGATTACTGCTCGTTTCAGGCGAACCCTGGGTCTCAGACAAGGATCTCGCTGACATTGAACGCGAATGGGGAGAAGCCGCCCGTCGCGTGGGCGACATCGACCTGAGCGGCGCCGTTATCGCCGATCGTGAGGAACGAGATGCATCTCTTGCCGGACACATCCGCGATGAC
>JANXYE010000548.1 GCA_025350285.1 Chloroflexota bacterium | reverse complement strand
CCCCGGTATTTCGCGCCGGCGATGAGGGCGCCGATATCCAGGCCGATCACCCGTTTGCTCTTGAGATTCTCCGGTACGTCGCCGTTGACGATCCGCTGGGCCAGCCCCTCGACGATCGCCGTCTTGCCCACGCCGGGCGGCCCGATGCGCACCGGGTTGTTCTTCGTCCGCCGCGAAAGGACCTCGATCGTCCGCCGAATCTCCTCATCCCTGCCGATGAGCGGGTCCAGCTTCCCGCTACTCGCGGCCTCCGTGAGGTCGCGCCCGTACTTCTCCAGCGCCTCGTACTTCGCCTCGGGGTTCTGGTCGGTCACACGCTGGTTGCCGCGCAGGTTGACCATCGCCTGGTAGACGGAATCGCGGCTGAGTTTGAGCTGCTGGAGGTAGCGGGCCGTTTCGCCTTCGGCCTGCTCGACGCAGCCGAGGAAGAGGTGCTCGGTCGAAACGTAGTCATCGCGGAGGCGGAGGGCCTCTTTCTCGGCGGTGTCGATGGCACTGTTGAGCTTGCCGCTCATGTACACCTGGGTGTGGCCGAAAACCTTGGGCCGCTTCCCGAGGATCTCGCGGACGGCGGCATTGAAGGCCGCCGCGTTCACCTGCTGGAGGCCAAGGAGGCGCGGCACGACGCCATCCTGCTGTTCGCTGAGGGCGACGAGCAGGTGCTCGACCGAGAGTTCCTGATGCTGTTGTTCTTCGGCCAGACTCTTGGCCGCGACGACGGCTTCCTGGGCTTTTTCGGTGAACTTCTGGAGATTCATGTGCAGACTCCCTGGGCCGGGCCGCTCGTGCGCGCGGCACGAGCCAGCATGGCGAAGCAATGCCGACATTGTAGCAAGCTTGATAATAAGACTAGTAGACCTTCGGCCTCAAAATCACGTCCAGCCGGCCCTCCCGGGCTCGTGAGCACCGGACTCTGTCGGTACCGATCGAGAGAACGCGGCGGCGGAACGAACGAGGCCCAGCGTCGCAGCCCCGTTTAGGCGTTGATCAAACCGCCGTCGAGCCGCAACACCTGGCCGGTGACGAAATCGCTTTCGCCCGAGGCCAGGTAGATGGTCATCGCGGCAAGTTCTTCGACCGTCCCGACGCGTCCGACCGGGAGGGATGACGCGATGCGGGCCTTCGCCGCATCGTCGTAGTCGAAGAGGTTGACGCCGCCCGGGGCGATGGCGTTGACGCGGATGCCTGCCGGGCCGAGTTCGCGAGCGAGGGCACGCATGTAGCCGATTTCGCCCGCCTTCGCCATGCAGTAGTAGCTGTAGCCGGGCATGCCCATCTGGCCGGCGACGCTCGCCATGATCACAATCTTGCCGTAGCCGGCGGCTTTCATGTGGGGGATAACCGCCTCGACGGCGTGTACCTGCGCCCGCAGGTTGCGTTCGACGATGCGGGTCCATTCGGCGTCGCCGCTGGCGAACGGGTCGTTGGGGATGAACCAGGTCGCGTTGGCGACGAGGATATCGAGCCGCCCGAAGGCGTCGAGGGTCGCCTGCACGGCCGACGCTACGGCATCGCGGTCGAGCAGGTGGGCGGAGACGGCGAGCGCGGCGGAGCCTGCCTCGACTGCGAGGCGAGCGGCGCGGGCCGCCACGTCAGGTTTCAGATGGTTGGCGGCGACTTTCGCACCTTCGGCGGCGAGGCCACGGACGAGCGCGTCGCCGGGGAGGTCGCCGACGGCGGTAATGAAGGCAACGCGGCCGGTGAGACGGTCCATGACGGGCATTCTACACGTGGGGACTACACGACGTTCAACGTGACATCGATGTTGCCTCGGGTGGCGTTCGAATAGGGGCAGACCTGGTGCGCCTTCTCGGCGAGCGCCTTCGCGGCGTCCGCGTCGAGGTTCGGCGCGTGGATATCGAGGACGACGGAGAGGCTGAAGCCGCCAGCGGGAAGCATGCCGATGCTCACGCTCGCGGAGACTTCGGTACCGCTCACGTCGAGCTTGTCTGGTCCGGCGACGAACTTGAGCGCCGAATGGAAGCAGGCGGCGTAGCCGACAGCGAAGAGTTCCTCCGGATTGGTTGCGCCGCCGGGGCCGCCCATGGCCTTCGGCACGCGCACGTCGAAATCGAGGATGCCGTCGTCGGTGGCGACGTGGCCGTTGCGCCCGTCGCCTGTGGCGAGGCCGGTGGCGGTGTAGAGGACGTTCATGCTGGGTCTCCTGAGGTGGTGTGAGGCTATCTTAAGCGCGCGAGAGGGTTCGGGGCGGGAAACAGCACCGGTAGCAGCGCTCAAGCCGTGTACGAAGGCAAGGGGCCGCTCCCGTGGGGCGCGATCGGTCAGTGCCCGATGTTGGGGGAAGGAACTTTGCGTCAGACTGGCGCCGGTGCTGTTTCCCGCCCCGAACCCTCTCGCGCGCTTAAGATAG
>JANXYE010000543.1 GCA_025350285.1 Chloroflexota bacterium | reverse complement strand
CTCGTTCGACCCGGATGGCGAGCGGCGCCATCTCGCGCGCCTCAAGGCCTGGAAGGCGGACCGGGACCCGGCCGTCTGGGCGGCCGCCATGGAGCGTCTGGAGAACGCCAGCCGCGACGACCGCACCAACACCATGCCCTTCATCCTCGACGCGGTGAACGCTGGGGCAACCGTCGGCGAAGTCTGCAACATGTGGCGCAAGGTCTACGGCGAGTACAAGGAACTGGTGGTCGTATAGGCGGCCGCCGCCGGGCGGCCTTCGAATTATCCCAGTTCATGCTACGATTTCCGCATGGACGCGCTACGAGATATCGGCGGGATGGTGTCGTGCACCCCGGGGGTCAAGGGCGGAGTCCCGTGCCTCGCCGGGACGCGGTTTCCCGTCATCAGCCTCGCCGCGCTCGTGAAGCAGGGCTACCCGGTTGGCGATATCAAAGACTCGTATGAATTCCTGACTGACTGCGAAATCCACGCCGGCCTTGCGTTCTACTTCGCGAACCAGGAGGCGTTCGACCGCCAACTTGGCATCGATGAGGCGGAAGATGCGGAGGAGTCGGCGTGGGCTCTTCGCGAAGGCTTCGGGCCGCCAGATTACACCTCGGACGAGCGGGAAGCGGGGGCGCGCGAGCTTGAGCAAGCAGCGGCTGTTCTTCGATCACGACTCGTCTGACGGCGCACTGGTCCGAGCGCTCACGACCGACGGCCACGACTGCGTCGTCGCGGTTGACGTGGGCATGAAGCGCACTCCCGACCCAGAGATCCTCGCCGAAATGCGGAATCGGTTGGAACGGCTCTCCGGATGGCCGGAGAAGTAGGCGCCGCCGAGCCGATCGGCCCGCGACCAACCGCCGCACGCGAGGTTCAGCGTGCTACGCTGCAAACATGGCAACCGCGATCGACATCGGCACGATGATTGTCCGCACTCCCGGCACCGTCGGCGGGCGCCCCCGCATCGAGGGCAGCCGAATCCGGGTAAGCAACGTCGTGATCGCTCGGGCCCATGGCGATAGCGTGGAAGAGATCGCTGAGGAGCGGTTCCCTAGCATCACCGTCGCGCAAGTGCACGCCGCGTTGGCCTACTACTTCGCCAACCGGGCTGAGATCGACCGCGAGATCCTCGACGATGAACTCGCTGGTTACGAGGGAGAGGCGGACTCATTGCGCGCTGGGTTCGGATCGTCATGGATGACGGAGGAAGAACGCAAAGGACAGATAGCCGAGCTTGAACGATCAGCGGCTCTACTTCGATCAAGACTCGAGTGAAGTCGGGCTAGTGGGCGAACTGGTCCGGCGAGGGTTCGATTGCCTTGTGACCCTCGATGCGGGCATGGCCCGCGCGTCCGATGATGACCAACTGCGCGACGCGCGTGCCCATCTCCGCCTGCTCGTTACCCACAACAAGGGCGACTTCACCAGGCTGCATCGCGACTGGCTGCGGGCGGGCGAGAGCCACTCTGGCATCATCGTCATCCCACAGGAATTCGACCGCCGCCAGAAACTGAGGCGATTGACCCACCTTCTCAACGAGGTGGCAATGGACCAGTTCGTGGACAGGATAGAGTACCTCTCGCGGTGGTCCGAGTCGGACTGAGCCTCACACGCCCTTCGTGAACACCTTCTCGAGGGCGGCCTTCCGCCGCCGCCGTGCCTCCCACTGGAGGGAGAGGCGCCAGTCAACCCGGTGCGTGTTCCGCCGTTCGTAGCGAACCCACCCGGCCAGGATGAAGACGACCGCCACCACGAAGACCATGTTCCCGCCAATCCAGAGAACGAGGATGGCGACTCGCTGGTCCGCAATCGCCGTCAGGTTCGTCCACACTGGAAGCCTGCTCGCGAAGCCAGCGTGGAAGGTATGGTTCGTGGCCAGGAACATCCCGCCGAAGAGCCCCTTGTGGGTCATTTCGACGAACACATACAGACCGCGCAAGGGCCAGGCCATCCGCCAGCGGGCCGGATCGGCGCAAATAGCCGGCATCCAGAACAGCACGGCAACGAGCAAGAGCGTGAACTGCTGCACGTCCCGTACGACGTCGTTCGTCGCGGCCAAGTCGGTCAGGTTGCTGAACTGCCAGGCATAGGTGACGACCGCGAAGAGCATCCACGACGTGAGCGGAAACGCGAGACGCGACATCAGCCAACCGCGATAGAACCGCCGCAGACGCCGCCGGCCAGACGGCCCAGAGACGCGGAAGGCCAGCGTCAACGGCGCTCCCAGGACGAGCAACGGCGGGGCAATCATCGTGACCAGGAGGAAGCCCAGAAAGTCCACCCAGAGCACCTGGTTTCCGTAGTACTCCAGGGGCGAGAGGACGGCGATGGCGAGGATTGCCACCCCACCGAGAAACGCCGCCAGCCGCCAGGTGGCCTGCGGCCGGTGCTGCGCTCGCCGGCGGGAGCGCCGGAAGGCAACCGCATAGCCCACCGCCATCGCTATGAGCACGATCAGCCACGGCACATCAAACGAGAAGTGCCGCAGCAGTTCAGCGAACGAAGGAGCCTGCTCGGTCATGGCGCCTCGCCGGAAGGATAGCATCCACGCATCCCCGCGGCGCCAACAGCACCGCGACCGACAGCGAGCGGCGCTCCAGCCCTGCTGCGACCAGTCCGGGCCAGCCATTGACACGCCCCGCCCATGTCGTAGGATCGAGCTGCCGCCTATCCGAACGGAAGGCGAGCCCAGTTCGG
>JANXYE010000534.1 GCA_025350285.1 Chloroflexota bacterium | reverse complement strand
GCCCGCCGGCGCTGTACCTCGAACTGCTTGCGAAGTGGACTCCTGGCATCGGCCATCCCACGAGTATACGAGCGCTGGCCGGGGATGCCCGCGTCGAAGCCTCCGCTATCATGTGGGGATGGACGTTTCGCATATCCCGCTCGCGGAAATCGCCGCGAAGGTGGGGACACCCTTCTACCTCTACGACGCCGCCGAACTCCGCTTGCGAATGGGCGAACTGGCGGGCCTCACGCGCGGGCCCAATCTCCAGGGACGGTACGCGATGAAGGCGAACCCGGCGCGCACGGTGCTCGACGTGGCACGTGAGTTCGGCCTCTGGATCGACGCGGTGAGCGCGAACGAAGTGCTCCGTGCGAAGCTCGCGGGGTTCCCCATGGGCAACGAACCGCCGGTCGTGATGCTCACCTGCGACGTCTACCGTGACGGCGCCGAGCGAGTGCTCATCGACGAAGGCATCCTGCCGAACATCGGCTCGCCAGGCCAGGTCCGGGACCTCGTGGAAGCTGGATTTCGCGGGCCGATCGCGCTCCGGGTCAATCCGGGGTTCGGCCATGGACATGTGCAGGCCTGCGATACGGGCGGCCCTTCTTCGAAACACGGCATCTGGTTCGAAGACCTCGGGGCGACCCTGGATGCGGCGGCCGCCGCGCGATTCCCGGTCGTAGCCCTCCATGCGCACGTTGGCACGGGGCCCCAGATCCGGGAGTTCGACCAGAACATGGGGCGCCTGGCGGAGGTGTTCGGCGAACTCCTCGCGCGGCTGCCGGAGGTGGCGGCGGTCAACTTCGGCGGCGGCATCCCGCACCCGTACAAGCCCGGCGCGGAACGCTATCCGATGGGCGAGTATCACGAGTTTCTCGTCGGGATTGCGGAAGACTTCGCGCAAAAGGCGGGACGTCCCATCCGGGTTGAAGTGGAGCCGGGGCGCTACGGAGTAGCGGGGATGGCTGTGCTCGTCGCTCGCGTGACCGATGTGAAGAGCACGCGCTCGAATGAGAAGGGACCGGGGCACACCTTCGTAATGGTCGACGCCGGGTTCACGGACCTCGTGCGGCCGGCGATGTACGGCTCGTATCACGGGATCTCCATCGTCGGCTCCGGGGCGGAAAGAGAGCCGGAACCCCTCGTCGTCGCCGGGCCCCTGTGCGAAAGCGGCGACGTGTTCACGCGCGACGATCAGGAACTGCTTCAGCCGCGCATGCTTGGCCGCCCGGACCCGGGCGACCTGCTCGTGCTGCACGACGCTGGCGCGTATGGGGCGGCGATGAGCTCGAACTATTGCTCGATGGGCCGCGCGGCCCAGGTGCTCTGGGAGGACGGCCGTGCGACCCTCATCGCCCGGCGCGAATCGCTCGACGAGATCGTGCGGATGGAGTGCAAAGAGGCGCTGTAGACCAGGCCGCCGTCGGTGGGTCGGGATGTCCGTCATGCTTCCACGATGAGTGGGCGCCGGCCTGGCCGCGGGCGAGTCCGGGCGCTCCCGCGCGCTCGAGTGTCGCCCCGGAGCCGACGTTGTGCATTGAGATTGGCTCGAAGGAATCACGCAGCCGGCGGGCTCGCCGGGCCCTTCGCACAGGCTCGGGCAGCATCACCTCGGTGGTGGGCTCAACGGAGTCCGGCATTTTCAACTCCTCGTGTGGCTCGGATGCTCATTCGCTTGACGCCGAATTCGGCTGGTGAACCGAGCGCTTCCCGTCGCCCGAACCAGTCTTTCTGAACACTCACCGGATGGGGTGACGACTGGATTGTACAGAAGTTGCCCGTCGCTGCGCTTCACCGGTTCTGACAGGTCGGCCTCCGGTCATATGCTGGCGCCTAACCGGACGGAACATGTATTTCTTCAATCAAGCGTCACGAGGAGGCGTGCTCAGGCTGTGGCTCGCTCACCAGCGTGATCGCCCGTGAGCTGCGCCATCATCAGCTGGAGCGCTGCCTGATCAGGGCCCACGAATGGCGTTGCTGTGGGGGCCGCCGCCAGTGATCGGAGAAGTTGCTCCGTCATTCGGCGAGCGGGCGGGAGATGGCTGCCCAGGATCATCTCCGGCTCCATCTTGCGAACCTGGTTCAGACTGGCTGCAAACGCAGACTCATTGACCTTATGCAGCCAGGGCGCATCGATCGTCGCCCAGAGCAGCTGGCCTGCCTCCAGGTCGGATGACGGAATATCATCCGCTCCTCGCGCGGGTCGCTCGAGGATTGCGCCGAAGCAGTCGGAGCTGAAGAAGGCTCGCGACTTACTGTCGAAGAGTCCGGCTGTGTCCGCCGCGTCGAACGAAGGCGGCCGAACCGAGGTCAGTGTGCGATCGCCGATGTCGAGGCTCTGCCCTGGATTGAGCAGGTAGACTCGCTCCAGCGGAAGAGGCCGATAGAGGCTCATTCGACCGACGGTGAGAAACGTTGTGACGATCCGCGCGTTGGGCGCCTCCTCAAGGATTCGGTGCACGCTACCCACGTGGTCCGGGTCGGCGTGGGTAAGCCAGATCCATTTGAGCTCGGCCGGATCAATCACCTGCTGAAGAGCGGACATGAAACGCGGGACGGCATCACCAGCGTCGCCGTCAAGAGGTGCGCCTGTGTCCACCAGTACCGGCTGCTCCCCTTTAATGACGAAGGCGTTGATCGGAAGCTGCCCGAAGCCGGCAAGCGGGAAGTACACGGTCAGAATGTCGATGTCGGGAGTTATGCTGCAGGGCCGTTCCACTGGGTTCATCTCCATTTTCACTGGGCGGCTTGAATCGATGCGGGGCGGGTGTGACGGGAATGAAGCACTCGAAATCGCGCCCGAACCGGGATTGTCAGGCGGGGGCCGGCATCGCCCCGATCTGTTGCATCACGCCGACCACGTCGAACTGCGCCCAGTGTTCGGCGATCTTGCCATCGACGACGCGGCTGAAATCGACGCCCGCCATTGTTATCGCCTTGCCCGTCGGCGGTACCCCCTGGAAGGTGGCACGGTGCGTCGCGGTGATCGTCCAGCGGCTCGCAACGGTGTCCCTCTCCGCAACTGCGCCATCGATGGAAATCTGCGCATCGGGAAACGCGGTGGAGAGTTCGGACATGAAAGCCGCCCACCCGTGGGCGTTGAGGGGCCCTTCGGCGCCGGACATGTGCGCCTGGTAGTCCACGGTGCGGCAGGCTGCTTCGGCCTGCCAGTCGCGCTCGTTGAACGCCTGAATCCAGCGAAGGTTCAGCGTCTTGTTGTCTTCCGTTGCCATCTTCGTCTCCTTATGCGGAGCCCCTTCCTGGGGCATCCTTGACATGAGGAAGTGTCGAGGGCGGCGAGCAGCGCGGCATCTGGCAATTCCATATGCCGGCCCAAGATCGAAGCATATGGCGACCCTGACCGGGAGGGACCTGTCCGTCCCTCAGTCAGTCAATACGCCATTCGCCCGCGCCCAGTCCGCGACCTGGTGCCGCGAATGCATGTTCAGCTTGGCGAGGATGTGTTCGACGTGGATCCGCACGGTGCCGACCGCGATTCCGAGCTCAGCGGCGATTGCTGCCGCCACCTGCCAGTCGGCGTGCGACCTGCAACTCGCGCGACGTCAGCGCCTCCCCCGGCCGGCTGACCTCCCCCACCGTGGCGGCAGTCCCCTGAGGTCGTTGGGCGAGCGCCTCCGCGACGAGCGGTTCGAGCGCACGGCGCCCGCCGTCGCTCCAGGCGGATACGAAGCTCCCTTCGCCAAGGGCCGCACGCAAACTGCCGACGTCACGGTCGTGGTTCGCCTGCCCGCCGGGCGGCAGCAGCGCGCCGCTCGCCAGGCGGAGAGCGGCCGCTGCGCCGAAGAGCCGCACCGCGGGTTCAGGGCGTCCAGCGCCGGCAACAGCGCGCGCGAGGTCCTCGACGGCAAAGATGAGATAAAAGCGGTCGCCCAACCCGTTGAGCAGCCGAACTGCCCGCGAAGATAGCAGGGCGGCCCGCCCGAACTCACCCTTCTCCCGCAGGAGTACGGCGATGTTGTTGGCGGCGTAAGCAATGCCCCAGACGTCGCCTTCACTCTCGAACTGCGCCAGGCCCTCGCGGTAGAGCGCCTCCGCCCGTGGCACATCTCCCTGCCGGTGGACCAGCTGCCCGAGGTTGACGAGTGCGTTTCCGTTCAGCATGGGATGCTTGGCCTCGCGCGCGGCGGTCAACGCCTCCTCAAAGAACGGCATCGCCCGCTCGACGTCCCCGGCCCGAAATGCTTCCATCGCCAGCAGCGTCGCCGCGCGGGCCGCCTCCGTGAGG
>JANXYE010000531.1 GCA_025350285.1 Chloroflexota bacterium | reverse complement strand
GGTTTCAGCTCGCCTTCGATAATGCGCACATCGCGGACCGAACGGCGCTTGTCGATCTGGCGGATGGTGGAGACCTGCGCGTACCCGCCGTCCCATGCGAGTCCGAAGATCCCGCCGGCCCACCAGTCAGATGTCTCCGGCTGATCATGCCGCGACTCGATCGTCAGCCGCCCCCCGGCTACATCGACCACGCGGAGGTTCATCTCCGCGGGGCTGTGGTCCACCCGAAAGGCCCCGTCTTCGAGCCGGCCAGCATAGTACCAACCCCCCGCCAGCGCCGCGGCCCCGAACGGCAGGGCCAGGCCCGCCGCGATGAATGACGACCCGCGCCAGTGGCGCCTGAGCCAGGTCGTTGATCGGGTTAGGCCGCTGGCACGCACCGGCCCAGTATCAGCCGCAAGAGCGCGCCCGCGCAACGCGGCAGATCGCGAACTTGGGTTGCCGGTACGCGCGAGCGAGCCTGGCACAGGCCCGGAAACTGGTAGGATTACGCGATTCACCGCCGGAGGCCGCTCATGGACCCCTCACTCACCACCCTCTTTGACCTCACCGGCAAGACAGCGCTCATCACCGGTGCTTCGAGCGGCATCGGCGTTGGTCTCGCCCGCGGGTTGGCAAAGGCCGGCGCGAACGTCGTCGTTACCGCCCGCCGCCAGGAGATGATCGACCAGACGGCCACGATGGTCCGCGAATTCGGCGGCCGCTCCGATGCCTGGACCTGCGACATCACCGACGAGCCGCGCTTCGAGGCGCTCTTCGACCGCATCGTCACCGAGTACGGCCGTCTCGACATCCTCGTCAACAACGCCGGTTTCACCGACAGGACGGCCCTCCGCCACGACCAGAACTCGATGAAGCGGTTCCGCTCGATCGTCGAGCTCGACCTGCTCGCGACGATGAACGGCTGCCGCCTCGCCGCCCGTCAGATGCTCCAGCAGCAGCCGGCAGGGGGCGTGATCATCAACATCAGCTCCATCCTCGGCGCCACCGCGAGCGAGTTTCGGGCGTCCGCCTACCACGCCGCCAAAGCCGGCGTCGATGGCCTGACGCGCGTCCTCGCCTACGAATACGCCCGCGAAGGCATCCGCGTAAACGGCATCGCCCCTTCTTATTTCGAAGGCACCGAGATGATGGACAAAGTCTTCGACGCCGCGCCAGTCACGAAAGCCCACACCATCGAGCGCACGCCGATGGGCCGCCTCGGACGCCCCGAAGACCTGGAGGGCGCCATCGTCTTCCTTTGCTCGGACGCTGGCCGCTTCGTCACCGGGCACACCCTCTACGTCGATGGCGGCTGGACGACGGGCGGCGGCTTCCACCAGAAGCCGGCCCTCTGGGAATCCGAACTCGGCCGCCAGGATCCGAACTGGGGGAAGTAGGGGCCGGCCGCCTGTCGCTCCTGCTATAGTGGGGAGGTGGTTGCGGTTGCAGGCGTCCGAATGCCCCTCGTCACGTTCCTCGCACGGCCGGACATTGATGATGCTCGCCTCGAACTCATCGACGGGGAGGTCTTCGAAAAACCCATGCCGACCTGGGGACACGGAAGCCTCGCGCTCATTCTTGGGGCGCTCCTGAACGAAGTCGGCTTCGCGGCCGTCGAACCACGAGCGATCATTCCGCCAGCCGGCAATCTCGATGCAAGCTCGCCCCTTCCCGATGTTGCCTTTTACCGAAACCGGCCACCGGCCCTGGATGAGTGGATGACGCGAGCGCCGGATGTGGTAGTTGAGATTCTCTCACCGAGCCAGGAGCGGCGGGATCTGCGTGCGAAGGTCGATGCCTACGTCGCATTCGGCGTGGGTTCCGTTTGGGTCATTTCACCCCCTACCAGCGACATCGATGTCTACGAACACGGCACTCGTAGGACGATCCGCGCCAACGAGGTGCTCGCGAGCCCCTATGCGCCCGGGTTCTCGATCACCGTGGCGGACCTCTTCGATCGTCTTCGCCGAGAGTGACGTCCGGCGCCATCGTCGTGTTGGCGTTCGCCCTTCAACTCGCGACACTCGCACTCGTCCGATTCTGCCGCGTCCACAGCTGACGCGAACCGAATGCCCACTGAAGGAGCACACCATGAACACGCGCCTTGGTCACATCCAGTTTAACGTCCGTGCCGCGAACCTGCCGTTCTACAAGAACCTCGCGACCTTTCTCGAATGGCCGGTCATCTTCGAGACCGAAGGCATGCTCGGCATCGCCGGCAAGAGCGAAGACAGCCTCTGGTTCATCGGTGAGGTGAAGGACGCCGCCAACGACTACGACGGCCCCGGCATGAACCACATCGCCTTCGCTACGGAAACCCAGGCCGAAGTTGACCAGGCCGTGAGCCATCTCCGCGCGAACGGCATCGCAACGCTCTTCGAGACGCCGCGCCACCGCCCGGAGTTCGCGGGGTCAGAGGGCGAGACGTATTACCAGGTCATGTTCGAATCGCCGGACCGCATCCTCGTGGAGATCGTCTACACCGGCCCAAAGGCGTAATTGCACCTGCCTGGGTTCGCGAAAAGCAGGTTTTGGCGGCTAACAGCGGCCGCGGATCGATCGTTGCTCCGCTTCTCCCGCCGGGTCGGGAGAAGGGGTTGGGGGATGAGGGCAGCGCGCCCGGGGTGTGCGTCAGATTTTTTCACGATGAGTGGGCACCGACCTGGTGCCGGCCGCCTGGCCGCG
>JANXYE010000492.1 GCA_025350285.1 Chloroflexota bacterium | reverse complement strand
GTTACGCTACCGGCCTTCGATGACGAGCGACTGGCGGCGCTCGCCGCGGCCGCGGTCGCCGGGCTGGTCGAACCTGGTGCTCGCCCGCGCACGGTCGAACGGATCGACGGCGAACCGACGTCGCGGTCGGCGCGGGGTGGGGCGTTCATCGCGGCAGGGTTCGAGCCGGGCTTCAAGGGGCTGACCTTCCGCGCTCCGCGCAAGGAGGCGGCCCGTGCCGGAGGGCGATAGCCTCTACCGCTTCGCCGCCACGCTGAGGCGGGCGCTCGACGGCAAGCCGATCCTGGCGGCGCGAGCGCACGGACCGGGCGCCGTGCCGCAGGTCGCGCGGATCGTCGGCGTGACCTGCACGGGCGTGCGTTCCCAGGGCAAGAACGTGATCATCAGCTTCGAAAACGGGCTCGCCCTGCGCGGCCACCTGCGCATGTACGGAACCTGGCACGTGTACGCCCCGGGCGAAGCCTGGACCCGATCGGAACGAGAAGCACGGCTCGTGCTGGAGGTGGAGGACGCCGTCGTCGTGAACTTCAGCGCGCCGGTGATCGAACTCATCGAAGAGCGGGCGCTGGAGCATTACCAACCCATCGCCGGGCTCGGGCCCGACCTGCTGGACGATGACTTCGACGCGGACGAAGCGTTTCGCCGGATGCGGGAACCAAAGCATGCCGCGCTGACCATCGGCGACGTGATCATGGACCAGAAGATCGTGGCCGGCGTCGGGAACATCTGGAAGCACGAGACGCTCTTCCGCAGCGGGCTGAACCCCTGGCGCCGGGTCGGCGACCTGGATGACGCGGCGTTGGTCGCTCTGATCGATACGGCCCGGCACCTGCTGCGGGCGAGCGTGGGAAAGCCGAACAAGTTCAACCTGATGCGGCGGCCGTCGATGTACGTCTACATGCGCGCTGGACAGCCGTGCCGGCGCTGCTACACGCGCCTCCGCAGCGGCCCGCAGGGTGTGGACATTCGCCACACGGCCTGGTGTCCGAAGTGTCAGCCGGTGGTGGAGGGCCAGGTGGAGCCGCCGGTCCGCGTCCACCAGCCGCGGCGTTACTGATCACTGAACGGCCATTCATCAATGCGCTATACTCCGCGCCGACCGGGCGCTACTTGCCCGCGGAGGATGGCCCGATGTACGACGCGATCATCGTTGGGGCGCGCTGCGCCGGGTCGCCGGCCGCGATGCTGCTCGCCCGCGACGGCCACAAAGTCCTGGTCATCGACAAAGCCACGTTCCCAAGCGACACGCTTTCGACCCACTTCATCACTTCGGAAGGAGTGAAGTCCCTCGCGGACTGGGGCCTGCTCGACCGCGTGATGGCCACGGGCTGCCCGCCACTGCCGGACTCAAAGATTGTCTGGGGTGGCGTCGAGATGCCGCCCATTAGCGATCCCGTGTACACGCCGATCTGCCCACGCCGGACGGTACTTGACCACATCCTTGTCGAAGCCGCGCGCGAAGCTGGCGCCGAGATCCGCGAGGCGTTCAGCCTCGATGACCTGCTCTGGGAGGCCGGCGCCGTTGTCGGAATCCGGGGTCACGGGCGCGACGGCCAACCGCTCGAAGAGCGGGCGACCATCGTCGTCGGCGCGGATGGCAGGAACTCTCGCGTGGCCGAGAAGACAGCGGCGCCTCAATACAACGTCTTCCCGAGCGCGACTTGCGGCTACTACTCCTACTGGTCGGACTTCGAAGGGCCGGGCATGGAAGTGTACGTGCAGGATGGCTACGGCATCTTCACCTTCAAGACGAACGACGGGCTCACCTGTTCGGGCATTGAGTGGCCAAAGGCGAGGTTCGAGGAGGCGCGCAAGGATATCGAAGGCAGCATGATGGCCACCTTCGACCGCATCCCCGGCATGGGCGAGCGCGCCCGCAAGGCGAAGCGCGTCGACCAGTACTACGGCGTCGCCGGCGCGGACAGCTACTACCGCAAGCCGTACGGCCCGGGCTGGGCTCTGGCGGGCGACGCGGGCTACCACAAGGACCCGCTGCTCGGGCAGGGCATCACGGACGCCTTCCGCGATGCAACGATGCTCTCGGCGGCACTGCACGCGGGCTTCAGTGGCCAGGCGCCGTTGGAAGAGGCGCTCGCCGGATACGAAAAAGCGCGCAACGAAGCGACGGTGATGATCTACCAGGTGACGAATCTCATCACGGCCAACCTGAACCCGGACTCGAACATTGTGAGGATGATTTCCACGCAGATGGAGCAGATGGCGTCTGCTCCGGTATAGTTCGGCTAAACATGGAGGCGCGGCGCGTGTTAGACATCCTGGTTCGTCCGTTCGTCGCCAGCGACGCGCCTGTCACTTCCGCGGCGTTCACGGCGCTCGGCTGGCACAAGCCGTTGTCTCAGTACGAGGAATACCTTCGGCAACAGGACGCGGGGACGAGGGCGGTGCTGGTCGCTACCATCGACGGACACTTCGCGGGCTATCTCACCGTCGTGTGGGCGCCGGAGTACGCACCGTTTCGCGATGCTGGAATACCGGAGGCCCAGGATCTCAACGTC
>JANXYE010000487.1 GCA_025350285.1 Chloroflexota bacterium | reverse complement strand
ATTTCGGGCCTTTATCAGCACCCTGTTAGCGGCCAGCCGCTATTCAAACATCCAGCGCTCGCCGTCGCGCGTCCACTCCACCAGGTCCTCGCGGCGGAAGAAGAGGCCAATCTCCCGTTCGGCGCTCTCTGGCTTGTCGCTCGCGTGGACCAGGTTGCGGCCCCGGTCGAGGCCGTAGTCCGCGCGGATCGTGCCGGGCGCCGCTTCCGTCGGGCCTGTCGCCCCGACCGTCTGGCGCACGGCGGCGATCGCGTTCGGCCCTTCAAAAACCGCCGCGATCACTGGCGCCGAGGTGATGTACTCCACGAGCCCCGGGAAGAACGGCTTGCCTTCGTGCTCCGCGTAGTGGCGGCGCGCGAGCGCGTCATCGATGCGCATCAGCTTGAGGGCGACGAGCCGCAAGCCCCGGCGTTCGAAGCGGGAGATGATTTCGCCGCCGAGGCCGATGCATCGCGTCTGGCTTGGCAAGGATGAGTGTCTTTTCCATCGGAGGTACCTCTTTCACATTGTTGGTGGCGCCGGGGGACGGCGCGGGGTGGTGATGTTCGGCTCACGCAGGTAGACCGCGTCCGGGGTCGTGTAGAACCCTTCGCGGAGCCGCTCCTCGCCTATCTCGATGGCCGAGAGCACGCGGCTTTCAGGTCCAACTTCCTTGCCTCCGAGCGCGCCAGCCCCTTCGCCCGCAAGGGGGATCGCTGAGAGTTCGAGTTCATCTGTCGTCGCGGAGGCGAGGGAGCCGGCCGGGCCGCCGTCCAGGATCTGCTGCGTAGCGAACGTCCCGCGGCCCGCCGGGTGGATGCCCAGCCAATGCCCCGCGCCCGCCGCCCGCGCGATAGCTTCGAATGTCGTTACGCCCGCCAACGGTATTGCGCGGCCAAGAGCCAGCGCGCTCGCTGTCGCAAGGCCCACACGGATGCCGGCGTATGCCCCCGGACCGCGCACGACGACGATCCCGCCGAGTTCTCCGCCATCGTCGCCGAGGATCTCGGCAATCGCCGGGATGAGCATCTGGGAATGGTCTCGCCCGCACTCGCGTACGAGCGTCCGGACGCCGCCATCCGCGGTCCTCACCGCGAGGGCGAAGGCAGACGAAGCGGTGTCGATGGCAAGGATCACGTTCACGCGGCCGAAATCGACCTCAGAAGTTCTTCGCCCCGCGGGCCGCGCGGTTCGAACGTGAAGCGCCGCTGCTTCTCCGAATCGCCGTACCTCAGCTGGACCACGAGCCCATCGCCGGGCAGCAGCTCGGCGCCCCGTTCCGGCCATTCGATAACAAGCACGCCGCGCTCCGCGTAGTCCCAGAGGCCAAGGTCGTCCAGTTCCTCGACCTCCTCCATCCGGTAGAGGTCACAGTGGAAGAGCGTCTCGCGGCCGGAATATTCGTTCATGATGACAAATGACGGACTGGTCACGTTGCCCGTGCAGCCGAGCCCACGCCCAAGGCCCTGCGTGAGGCACGTCTTGCCGGTGCCCAGATCGCCGCTTAACAGGAGGATATCCCCAGTCCGCAACACGGCGCCGAGCCGAGCCCCAAGGTCGCGCGTCTGTTCTTCATCACCAGTCGAGAGTTCGAGCGGATGCTTGCGGGCCATGCGCCCAGCGTAGCGAAGCTTCGCCTAACGGAGTAAGCGATGGGGCTGCGCGGCGTGGGCTGAGGGCGGGGTAGTGGGATCCTCGCTGCCCAGACGAGGTGCGGCAGTGAGCACTGCTCGCCGGAACAGTGCCGCGACCCCAAACCGCAGGAATGCTACCAGTCCCCAAGGATGGAAACCAAACCGCTCCGCGTGGGGATCTACGCGCGCATCTCCGAAGACCGTGACGGCCAGCAGGGCGCCGCCGGGCGACTCGTGCCGGAGTGGTCCGTTAAAGAAGGCCTTGAGGCGCCAGGCCGAGCATGACTCGTCCGGCGGTTTCGAAGTGCTTGGTCTGTTGGGAGACGTGCTGCGCGACCGCGTGCACGTCGCGCCAGCAACGGCCGATGACGGAGTCCTCCGGTAGAGTCGAGGTTCCGGCGGC
>JANXYE010000459.1 GCA_025350285.1 Chloroflexota bacterium | reverse complement strand
GCGATCGCCTTCCCTCCGGCGACACGGCAGGCGGCCGCCACTTCTTCGATTTCATCCCTGCGGCGGGCGGCGATGACGACATCCGCGCCAGCTTCGGCGAAACCGACGGCGATAGCTCGTCCGATGCCCCGGCCACCGCCGGTGACCACCGCCACGTGCCCGTCGATTCGAAATTGGTCAAGGATTGTCATCGGGCAGCTCCATTCCGAGGCGCACTCTACCGGTTACACGGATAAGCCGCGCGATGCATCCGGTTGCGGTCGTCCGTGCTATTACTTCTCCATGGATCCCGACTGGCCGCGCATCGCAAGTCACTTCGATCTCGGTGAGCTCGAAATGCCACCCGAGCCCGTCTCGGGCGGGTGGGTTGGGCGGGTGTGGCGACTTGCGACCACGCGCGGGACGTTCGCCGTCAAGGAGCTGCCGCAGCCCGGCTATCCCGCATGGCGAAGGGATTTCAATCGCGCCGTGGCGTTCGAGTCGTCGGCGTGGTCGTCAGGCGCTATCCCAATGCCAGAACCCATCGCGACGATCAGCGGCCGTCTGCTATTCTCGGTCGTGCGCGCCGATCGCACGGAGCGCTACCGCTGTCACTCTTGGATCGAAGGCCAGCCCTGCTTAGCGCGGGCGTGTTCACCCGCGGATGCCCGCTCGGTGGGGGCGTCCGTCGCGCAAATGTTCGCTCTTGCCCGGCCACGCTCCACGACCCGCACGCTCGGACCCTCCTCGGCCATCGAGTCATTCGACGCGACCATCCGCGAAGCCTTCGCCGCGGAAAAACCCTGGGCTGAAGCCCTGGCCGCTCTCGGTGATCGAGTGCAGAAGCTCCGCCGCGATGACCTCGGCCTCCGAGCCGCCGCGCTGCCTGTTCGCATGTGTCACCGCGATCTCGACCCCAAGAACGCCGTCGCGTTGCCGAACGGCGACGTCGCGATTACGGATTGGGACTACGCCGGGATGCGCCTGCCCGCGTCGGAGGCGCTCATCGCTGCCCTCTCGTTCGCTGGCGGGCCCGAGCACGCCGACCCGATGTGTCTCCAGGCCTTCCGCGAAGGCTACGGAGTTGCCGGCGGCCCAGGCCTGGACCTTGCGTTCGCCGCGACTCCGGCAATCGAGGAAGGGCTGAACTGGATCATGTACAACGCGTGGCTCTCTCTCGGACATCGGAATGTCTCCGCCGAGCGTCGCGCGCTCGCCCAAGAGCTAGTCGCCGACCGCATCGCCACATGGCCGGCTCAATCAGACATCATCGCGCGCTGGGCGTTTGCACTTGGCTCCATTCCCTGATCGTGCGGGCCGGGCGTACTCGCATGGCTTGTGGCATGATGGCCCGTCGTTAAGATTCGACGCGCCTCCCGTGAAGGCGTGATCGAGGCGATGCGGAGGACACTCCATGCAGGATGGTTTGGCGGCACTCCTGAAACGCGATACCGGCGCGAGCGAGGTGCGCATCTCGAACTTGCGCGGGCTCGCGGGCGGCTACTCGCGCGAGACCTTCGCCTTCGACGCGGACTTCCGCTACCCGGACGGCCGAAGCGAGCAACTCGCGCTCATCCTCCGGCGAGACCCGGTCGCGTCTTCGGCCATCATCCCCACGAGCCGGCCCATCGAGCACCGGCTGCTCCAGCGAGTGGCGAGCGCAACGGGCCTCCCTGCGCCCCGCTCGCTCGCCCTGGACGAAACGGGCGAGTTCGTCGAGCGGCCTGCCCTCGTGATCACGAAGCTCCCGGGCAAGTCGGACCTCGCCCCCCTCTTCGGCGGCGCAGATGCCGACCAACTCGAATCGGTCGCGACGAGTCTCTGCGAAACGCTGGCGAAGCTGCACCTCTCCTCCATCGACGCCATCGACCCGGACGGCGAAATGCGCGACCCGATGAACCGAGGCATCGATACGTCCAGCTGGAAGGCGTATTTCGCCTCACAGGTCGCGTTCCTAAAGGGCAACTACCCTCGCACCGCCTTCTCCGCCCACCCGGTCCTTTACGACACCTACTGCACGCTCGAGCATGCCCGCCCCGCCCCCGCGCCGCTGACGTTCGTCCACGGCGACTTCCAGCCTTCGAACTACATGTACGAAGACGGCAAAATAAGCGGCCTCATCGACTGGGAGCTCTGCCACATCGGTGACCCCCGGGAAGACCTCGGCGCCCTCATCCACGTCTCCGCGCTCATGGGCTGGGACCTGGTTGGCGCCGTCAAGAAGGAGGGCGGCTTCCTCGGCTACTACTCGAAGCTCACCGGCATCCCGGCCGACCCGCACGATGTCGAGTACTTCCGTATGCTCTGGCTCTGTGGGATCCTCACGCCCACCCTGGAAGCGGTGAAACACCGCCTCGAAGGCGAGCACGACAACTTCATGCACATCTACCTCATGCAGCCGATCATGGCCGGCTTCCCCCCGTTCGCGGCCCAGCTCGGCTACCCCACCGTGAGCGGAGACGCCTGATGTACGCGAACCCGTCGGCCGTCCAGTCCGTCCGCTACGTGCGTGAGGCTCTCGCTGCGACCATCGCACCCGAGCTCCAATCGGACGGTGCAAAGGTCCTCCTGGCGATGATTGACACCGTCCTCGCTTCCGTCGAGAAGCGCATCCCCGTCGAGCAGCAATACATGGCGAACGAATGCAGTCGTATGAGCGATATCCTGCGCCGCGCGGCCGCGCTATTTGCGGGCCAGCCCAGCGCGGCCGCCGTTGAACTCGAAGGCCTCGCCGGCGAACTCCCGACCGGTCAGCCGCTTGGGCCGCTCCCGCCTTTCGCCGAGATCAACGAGCGGTACGCGCTCACGAGCGACGTGTTCACCCGCGCTCTCGGCCCGATCCACGCGTTGATCGCCGGGGGTGACGAGTCGGCGCCTTTGATCCTGGAGGATGCGCGCGCCTACCTGGCCCTGCGGCTGGCGCGCGACATGTCCTCTGTCTTTGCGATGGAGGGCGGCATGGTCGGCCGTGGTTAACCCGTCCTGTGCCGCCCTTGCGCAGGCGCGACAACGCGCAAGAACGATGCGCGCGTAGGGCATCGCACTCAATCAACGGGCGGCCGAGCGGCGTTTGGGTCGTGCGGCCGCCGAGGAACACCCCCTGTCTCGCCATGCACCGAGGACCACCGCCGGAACTGCCCGCGAGCGCCCTGGCGCGTCCGGCGGCGTACTTCGAGCCATGGCTAGCGCGGCCATGGCCTAGGAGTGCGGCCGAAAAGGGGTAGCGCGAAGGCTCCCGGAATAGGATCATATGGATGATCAGTTCTCGGGGGTAAGCGATGCTTGGGCGACGGCCGGACCAGGGCAGTTTCTTCGA
>JANXYE010000422.1 GCA_025350285.1 Chloroflexota bacterium | reverse complement strand
ATTCCACCACCGGAGCCGACCGCCTGGTAGTTGATCTGGACTCCCTTGGCGACGCCTTTGTTGTAGTCGTCGAACCAGGCCTGGTAGATAGGCGCCGGGAAGGTCGCGCCCGCTCCGGTGAGCGACGCCTTGTCGTCCTTGCCGATGTTCGCCGGAATGGTCGAGGCGCCCGGAGTGCCGCCGGCGACCGTGGTACCGCTCGCGGCGGTTGTGGCTGTCTTCGTCGCGGTGGTGTCGTCGCGGCCGCAGGCGATTGCCGTCAGCGAGACGGCGGAGAGCGCCGCGAGGCCGGCAATCAGCCAGCGGCGGCGGTGGGTTAGCGTTCGATTCAAGTCCCTATCCTCCAGAGGTGTCCCCTCGTACTCGACTGACCGTATGGCGGATTCGTTAACGTGAGTTTAAGAAGCCGCACCTTGCCTGCTCCCGGTCGGACGCCGTGAGCCGCTCGCAGCGGGCGAGGGTACGAGGGTAATGGACGGCGCTACCGTTCATCCACGGTTCCGTCCAGAAACGGCCATCGTTTTACAGTCAATTTGCACAACGCACATCCGCCGGTAACGTGGCCGCTTCATCATGAGCGGCGAACGGTGAGTGCAACGGCCGCACCCATCGGACACCCCTCTTGCCTGTCGAGGGCTCCTGGCTTGCCATCCCCGACTCGGTTCACCCCGAGTGGCAGGCCCGGAGCCCTCGGCGCATACTGGAGAACGCGGCGAGGGCTGCCTGAGGTTCCCCTTTCGAATGGCCCAAAAGATCCTGGTCGTCGATGACGAAGAGAACATCCGCGACCTGGCCACCCTCTACCTCCAGAAGGAAGGGTTCACGGTGGAAGCGGCAGTCGATGGCACGGACGCTGTGGCTCGCTTCTCCCTGGTTCAGCCGGCGCTCGTCATCCTCGATGTGATGATGCCGGGCATGGACGGCTTCGAAGTCTGCCGCGAAATTCGCCGGGACAGCTCCGTGCCGATCCTCATGCTCACCGCCCGCAACGACGACGTGGATAAAATCGTGGGCCTCGAACTCGGCGCAGATGACTACATGACGAAGCCGTTCAACCCGCGTGAGATGGTTGCCCGCGTCAAGGCCATCCTTCGCCGCTTCGAAGGCGGCCGGAAGCCGCAGAACGCGCTCGTGGTCGCCAATCTCTCGCTCGACAAAGCGCGCCGCGAAATCCGCATCGATGATGAGCCGATCGACCTGCGCACCAAGGAATTCGACCTGCTCACGGCGTTCATCGAAAACCCGGGCATCGCCCTCACGCGGGAGCAGCTCCTGGAATCGGTCTGGGGATACGACTACGCGGGCGAAACGCGCACCGTCGATGTACACGTCCAGCATCTGCGGTCGAAGTTATATGGGGCGAACGTCTCCATCGAGACACTCCGCGGCGTAGGCTACAAACTCGTCGAAGTCACGCCCTAATCTCGCGAGAGGCAGGCATACAGGATGGGGAGCCTCCAGGTTCGGCTCTTTATGACGTACCTCGTCATCATCATGGTGACGCTCGGGTTGGCCGCGCTCAGCCTCTTCCTGCTTCTCGGCGGCTACCGCGATTCGATCTCCTACAGCAATCTTGAGGACATCGGCGGCCTCGTGAACCAGCAGGCCAACAACGAGATCAGTACGGCCACGAAGCGCGGCGAGACGCCACCCGCCGGCGATGAACTGCTCCTCTTCCTGCGCTCGTTCCTGAACCAGCGAGACGGCACGAAAGCCGCGCCCGAGGAGAAGACGGTCGCCCTCGTCGATAGCTCCGGCGTCGTCATTAGCGCCGCGCTCGCTGGCGCGAAGGTGGATGGCCTCGATATTGGGGCGTTATCAGCCTCGTCCAGCGGCCGTTGCCACCTGACGAGCAAGGATGGCGCGGATCTCCTCTGCGTCGGCATCCCGATCTCGGACACTCTCAAGCAGGCGTTTCCGGGCGCCGCCGCGATTATCGTCGCGGAGCCGTCCGCCAGCCTTGGCGCGGTCCTGAGCGACCTCGTTCCCCGACTCCTCTCCTCGGGCCTTATCGGCGTCGCCGCCGCGCTGGGCCTCGGGTTCCTCCTTTCGCAGAGTGTCGCGGCACCGCTGCGAAACATCGCCCGCGCCGCCCGCAGCGTCGGACGCGGCAACTATCAGCAGCGCGTGCCGGTCAAGGGGCCTCGCGAAGTGCGCGACCTCGCCACCAACTTCAATCGTATGACCGAAGAGGTCCAGCGCTCGCAGCAAACGCTGCGCGACTTCCTGATGAACATTTCCCACGAGCTCAAAACCCCCCTGACCTCCATCCGCGGCTTCAGCCAGGCCATGCTGGATGGGACGATCGACGACAAGGACGGCGTCGAACGGTCCGCGCGGATCATCAGCGATCAGTCGAACCGCGTGCTTCGGCTGGTCGAAGAACTCCTGGATCTCTCGCGCATCGAGAGCGGGCAGATCCGGATGCAGCAGGAACCGGTGGACCTGAAGGAGCTGTTTGAGCAGATGAGCGACGTCTTCGCCTTGCGCAGCGAGGATACCGGCGTCGCTCTCCAGTTCCAGCACGAAGGCGCGAGCCCCATACGGGGAGACTTCGATCGCCTCGAGCAGGTGATGAACAACTTGCTCGACAACGCCTTCCGCCATACACCCCAAGGCGGCCGTGTCCGTGTGACCGCGCGCGATGTCCAGCAGGGCCTGATCCAGGTGACGGTGAGCGACACAGGCCGGGGAGTCCTCCAAAACGACTTGCCTCACCTGTTCGACCGCTTCTACCGCGCCAGCAACGGCGGCGGTTCGAAAGGCTACGGGCTGGGACTCGCGATCACCCGGGAGATTGTGCGGGCGCACGGCGGCGACATCTGGGCATCGAGCGAGCCGGGGCGCGGTACCGCCTTTGTGTTTACCCTTCCGGGGGCGGCGCGGTCGAGCGCGCGCGCCAGCCGCCGCGCACATACCCCGCGCAAAGCCCAGGCCCAGCCGTCACGGACGTAGGGGAGGGGTTCAGCTATCCCAACCGGCGCCAAGGAGTTCGGTCAGCCGCTGGCGGATGCCGTCTTGGCCGTAAACGCCCAATCCGCCTCCGCCCCAGCCGCTCATGACCACGAGCATCCGGTACAGCCCCCACGCCTCGTAGTACGGCAGGGCGGTGAGGGCGGCGCCCGTCACTCGTTCGTACGCTTCGGAGAGGAGCGTAACTCCCCCGTCGGCCGGGAAGCCCCCGAAGACGTCCATCAGTGCGGCGTAGAACCCAAAGTCCGAGCGTGAGTCGCCGATCGACGCGAGCTCCCAATCGACCACGGCCACGACGTCGTCT
>JANXYE010000393.1 GCA_025350285.1 Chloroflexota bacterium | reverse complement strand
TGGACACGGGGCCGCTCGAACTCAGCCCGACAACGAGCGCTCCGACCGTCAGTTCTTCAAGGGCTGCCATGTAACCATGCTCCGCGGTGCGCGATGATACGCGGCCTCAAGTGTCACCGCGAAGTCGTCAAATGTCGTCGGGCTGGCGTCGGCCCAGCTTGAAGGACTTTGACATGCCCCCAATGAGAACCGCCAGGGCGACAAGTCGCGTCCCACCGAGGGCCGACTTCCGTTCCACGCTCGGTGTCCGGCAAACCCCTAAAACAGTCGGGTGCTTGACTAGTACCTGAAACGAACGAGCACCGTCTATCGCGGGCGGCGGGTACTGCTCCTCTGGCGACGCGTTCCTGGAGGCTCTCCCCATCGTTGTAGCCGGCATTGGAGAGGCACGAAGCGCGGCCCTCTTGGGATGCTCGCGTCAGTTGCACGAAACACGGACGGGGCTGCGAGCGAATCGCCATCGAATCCCTCGTCGGCCGCTCCAGAGCGGGGTGTAGACGCGGGGGATCCTCCCAATGGCCGGGCGCAGCTACCCTCAAAGCTGTGCCAGGCCCCACCCCAGTTGGCCCAATCACGCCTGGAAGTTGAGCTTCAACCCAGCTACCGGCCAATTGTCGAAGGCGACGAGCTGCCCTTTCGTGCTCAGCGTCACGTAGAGCGTGCGCAGATCCGGGCCGCCGAAGCAGCAGTTTGTCGTCACGTAGTCACCCGTGGGCACGTGCCAGAGGGCGCGCCCGTCCGTGGGGAAGACGGTGATGCCGCCGTTCACGATCGTCGCCTGGCAGACGCTGCCTTCGGAATCGACGCACATGCTATCGCACGAGGCGGCATAGCTCGGGGGCATCCCGGGGACCGTGCCGACGACCCGCCGCGATTTCACCTGGCCCGGCCCGGCCAACTCGCATGCCCAGACGCGGCCCGTCGGCGTCTCCGCCACGAAGAGCGTCTTCTCGTCCGGGCTCAGCGAGCAGCCGTTTGGCCCCTCCATCGGGTAGAGGATCTCTTTGATCATTTCTCCATCGGGGCTCGCGTAGTAGACGCCCACACGGTCCCGCTGGCGGCCGCGCGTCTTGCCGTGGTCCGTGAAATAGAAGTTCCCTTCGCGGTCGAAGACGAGGTCGTTCGGGCCCTTCAACCGTTCGCCGCCGCATTCCGTATAGATGGTCGAAACCTCGCCGTCGGGCGTCACGCGCTGAATCTGGCCGCCGATGTAGTCCGCCGGCTGGTCACCGGGCGCGTGCCAGACGAAGCCATCAGGCATGGTCCGCTCCGTCCAGGAGAAGCCGCCGTTCTGGGCGACATAGACGGCGCCGTCCGGCCCGAGGGCCGCTCCGTTCGGCCCGCCGCCGGTCGTGGCATAGGTCGATTTCTTGCCATCCGGCGTGACGCGAGTCAGCTTCCCGGTGCGGATCTCGGTCACGAGGATATCGCCGCCGGGGAACTCCAGCGGGCCTTCTGGGAAGGCGAGTCCATCACAAATCACGCGAAACGGCAGGTCCATCGTTCGTCACTCCAGGGGCAGATAACCGTCCGTTCGGGCGGCGTGGCAATCCTACCAGAGCATCAGCAAGACGCCGGTAACGGCGGCGCGGCGGTCCCTCGTCTCCCACGGACGCCGGGAGTGTTGGGCCGGGCATAAGGTCACACCGGTTCGAGGAACTCGATCCTGTTGCCGAACGGGTCGGTCGCGTAGAAGCGCCGGTAGCCGGGCAGATCGCCGTCGGTCGCAAGAGGCGTGCCCGCCGCCTCAAGCCGGGCGCGGAGCCCGTCGAGATCGTCCGCCAGCAAAGCCGGGTGACGCCGCGTCGGCGCGATCAGGTCTTCGACACCGCAATGGATCTGTTGGGACCCGCATTCGAACCAGCAGCCGCCGCGGTCCGCGAGCGAAGCGGGCTTCGCTATCTCGGCGAGCCCGAGCAGGCCCGTGAAGAACGCGCGGGCGGCATCTTCGCCGCCGGGCGTAATGGCAAGCTGGACGTGGGCGATGCCGTGTATGGCCATGCATAGATTGTCCTGGCTCCGCCAGCATGCGCCAGTGCTGTAGGCCGTTGGATCCGTCGCGGCTAGGATTGTTGGTTCCGAAGCTCCGCCCGAGAGCCGACACGAATCTGTCCTAGCCGCGACTGGAAGGAGCGGTCTTTACGACGGTCGCCGTGGCAGTCAGCGGGAGACCCTAAGCCGCGGGCTCTCCCAAGGACCGCTCCGTATCCGTCGCGGCTAGGATTTGCGACGCGGGTCCGAGTCGGCGGGCGGCAATCCTAGCCGCGAGTGGCGAACAAGCGGTTCGTTCACGCCCGCGCCACGCTCGACCCACGCAAAAATCTGACGGCCACCCAAGGCCATCGGCGAGCCGCTGCCGGACTCGGGCCGTGGTACGCTCTCCATGTGCCTGCCCAACCGAAACCTGACTGGCTCCGCGTCCGCTTTCCCGCGGGCGATTCCTTCGAACGTCTCCGCGGGTTGATGCGCGAACAGTCGCTGCACACGGTTTGCGAAGAGGCGCGCTGCCCGAACATCGGCGAGTGCTGGAGTCGCGGGACGGCGACCTTCATGATCCTCGGCGACACCTGCACCCGTTCTTGCGGCTTCTGCGCCGTGAAGACCGGGCGGCCCGAGTTCCTCGACCTGGCCGAGCCCCGCCGCGTCGCCCTCGCCATCCAAAGCCTGAGCCTGAAGCACGCGGTCATCACGAGCGTGAACCGCGACGAGCTCGAAGACGGTGGGGCGGCCATCTTCGCCGAAACCATCCGCTGGACGCACCGCCTCTGCCCGGAGACGACCATCGAGGTTCTTATCCCCGACTTCAAGGGCAACTGGGACGCACTCGCCGCCGTGCTCGACGCGAGGCCGGAGATCCTGAACCACAACACGGAGACCGTGCCGCGTCTCTATCGGGTCGTGCGGCCGCAGGCGGTGTACGAACGATCGCTCGAACTGCTCCGCCGGGCCAAGGAGATAGACCCAGCGGCGCTCACGAAGAGCGGCGTCATGGTCGGACTCGGCGAGACGCGCGAGGAGATGCTCGTCGTCTTTGGTGACCTGGCCGCGCAGGGGGTGGATATCCTGACGGTCGGACAGTATCTCCGCCCCACCCCCCAGCACCTGCCCATCGACCGCTATTGGCACCCGGACGAGTTCGCGGACCTCAAGGAGCGGGCGCTCGGGATGGGCTTTCGCCACGTCGAATCGGGGCCGCTCGTGCGCAGTTCGTACCATGCGGAGGAGCAGGCCGGGCAGGCCATCGGGCGGCGCCGCGGATTCACGGGCGAGGCGCTCCCGGTGCTTGCGCTCTCATGAGCGCGGACGAGTTGCCGGCCCTGCTGGGCGCGCTTTCGCACGAGCTGCGTTCCCCGATTACGGCGCTCCAGATGCTCCTGGAGCTGGCGGAACCGGGACCGGATGGCGGACTGACCCTCGATGCCGAACTCAGCGCGATGTTGCGCCGGACCGCCGATGAGCTGACAGCGTTCGCCGCCCGCGTTGAGGCGCTCGCCGCGGATCGCGGCTAACGGACGCCGCCGTGCCCTGGCGATTCCACATACTCGAGCTTCTTGGGGCCTTGGCGGCTCGGCGTTCAAGCGCCCGGCAGCTTCACGTCCTCGCTGCGCCAGAGGTACCAGCAGGCAACCGACGCCCACGGCCGCCAGCACGCGCCGATGCGGAGCACCTCCTCCGGCTTCGGCATCGCTTCAAGTTCGTAGAGGTTCTTGATCGCCCGGTTGATGCCGACATCGTTCACCGGCAGCACGTCTGGACGCCCGAGGTGGAACATGAGGAACATCTCCGCGGTCCAGCGGCCGATGCCCCGAACTTTCGTGACGCGCTCGATGACGTCGTCGTCGTCAAGGGTCGCGAAGGCTTCCGCGCCGAGTTCGCCGCTGGCGAAGTGCTCGCTCAGGTCGCGGATGGCCGCCGCTTTCTGGCGCGACAGTCCGGCGCCGCGCAGCGCTTCCTCGCTCGCCCCGAGCACCGCCGCTGGTTCCGGGAATGCGCGGCCTTCCGGCACGTCGAACAGCCCGACGAAGCGCCCGAAAATCGTCGAGGCGGCTTTCCCACTGAGTTGCTGGAAGATGATCGAGCGCGCAAGCGCGTGGTAGGGGTCGGCGCCGCCATCGCGCGGGTCGTAGGTCCCATGTGCCGCAATCAGCGCCGCGACCATCGGGTCGGCGGAGCTGAGGTGCGCCACGGCTTCAGCCGGATCCCATTCCCTCATCGCCGCTACGCTAAGCCCGGCGCCGTTACCGCTCCACCGATCGCTGGCGGCGTCCCATCCCATTCTGGCGTTGGGCCCGTTACGCGTACCGGAGCGGGTCCCCCTCGCTCCAGGCTAGCGAATCCGCCTCCACGTCTATCCGCACCCGCTTCCACATCACGGACACGCCCGATTCGGCCGGCTCGACCATCACCTCGAACATGCCGCCGTCGGTCTCGTCCGCCCGGCGCGAAAGGAGCTGCATGAAGGCCTCGGCCGCCTCGTGTGTCTCCAGCATGCGTGGCTGCCAGCGGCCGAAGACCCGCGGGTTCTCCGCGTATTCGCCCGTCATCCCGGTGCGCACGAACGGGTAGAGCACCGAGTAAGCCGACACCAGCCCCGCGTTCTTGCCGAGGTTCACGGCCAGGACCTTCGGGAGTTGCAGCACGGCCCAGTTGGAGATCGCGTAACCCGGGACGCTCACGCCCGGGTCGATAGCCTGACGGCTCGAGATGTAGACCAGCCTCAGAGGCTCGTTCGAATAGACCGCTTCGCCCGCCCAGAGGTGCGTCATCGCCAGGAACCCGTCGATCTTCGTGTCCAACACCAGCCGCGACTCTTCGAGGTTGTCGATAAAGTGCTGGCGTACCCGTGCCCGGCGTAGCGAAAGCGGCTCGCCCTCAACTTCCTTCAGCGCCCGGCCGAAGGAGTAGCCCTTTTCCGAGAGGCCCGAGTTACAGATCACCAGGTTCGGCGGCAGACCGCCCATCTGTTCGATGACATAACTCCGCGTGGCCCAGAGGTCGCCCATGTTCGTCACGTCGGCCTGCACGGGGAAGGCGTTGACTCCCACCTCCCGCAGCCGCATGACCAGGTCGAACCCATCTTCGTAGCTGCGATGAAAGTGCACGGCTACGGAAGCCGCGCCGTTCAACCCCGCTGCCAGCGCGAACGACTGGCCCAGCCCGCCATCTTTCCCCGCGCCTGTGATGAGCACGCGCTTGCCCCGGACCCCCGCCGCCGTCGCATCAGAGAAGCGGAACTTCGCGGTATCAACAGTGAACGCCATCTCGCACCTTCGCCCGTAGAAGTCCCGGCATTATGGACGTGGATGGCCGCACAGACACCAGGCCCACCAAGACGCGGTTCCGAAGCCGCCTCCGTCTCTGTGTCTCCGTGGCCAACGTCTGATGTTTGCTCTACGCTTGGCGGCCACCACTGACTACCCCCCGGAGGCTCCCCATGAAGTTCGGCATCACCATGTTCCCGACCGACTACGCCATCCCCGTCCCCGAGCTGGCCCGTGTCTGCGAGGACCTCGGCTTCGATTCGCTCCTTTTCCCCGAACACACGCATATCCCCGCCAGCCGCCGCACCCCGTGGCCGGGCGGCGCCGAACTCCCGCGGGAATACTCCCATACCCTCGACCCGATGGTCGCGATGGCCGCCGCCGCCGCCGTCACGAAGACACTGCTCGTCGGCACGGGCGTCTGCCTGGTCATCGAACACGACCCGATCGTGCTCGCCAAGAGTGTGGCCAGCGTCGATCACCTCTCCGGCGGGCGCGTCCTCTTCGGCATCGGCGCCGGCTGGAACCTCGAAGAGATGGAGAACCACGGCACGGACCCGAAGACGCGCTTCGGCCTCATGCGCGACCGCATCCTCGCGATGAAGCAGATCTGGACCCAGGACGAAGCCAGCTACCACAGCAAGTACACCAACTTCGACGGCATCTGGAGCTGGCCCAAGCCCGTGCACAAGCCCCACCCCCCGATCCTCATCGGCGGCGATGGCCCGCATACGCTCCAGCGCATCGTGGCGTACGGCGACGAGTGGATGCCGATCATGGGCCGCACGGGCAACGTCCTGGCGGAACGTATCGTCGAACTTCAGCACCTCGCGAAGGAGGCCGGCCGCGGTCGCATCCCCGTCTCCGTGTTCGCCGCGCCGCCAAAGGCGGAGATAATCGAGCGCCTCGAAGAAGCCGGCGTCACGCGTTCGGTCTT
>JANXYE010000328.1 GCA_025350285.1 Chloroflexota bacterium | reverse complement strand
GTTCCACGCTCCGGGCCGCGCACGAGTCCGGCCGGGGCCGAGAGCCCTACGTCGGTCCGGCTGAGCCAAGGCCGACCGCGAGCGACGTCCTCATCGCGGGCGCGGCGACGCGGGCGGCGACAACAACACGGTCGCCGTGGTGGTCCAGGACCGAAAGACGCGCTCGGGAGGTTCATTGCAACCGTAGCTGACGCTGTGAATGCGGCCGTCATCGCCCAGGGCCAGCGTGAAAGCCGTCGGCGGGTCCACATTGTTGACGACGAAGAGGAGATAGCGGGACGCCGCGGCGTTCGCGCTTTTCGAGGATGGGAATCCGGGAGGAAACTCCATGAGTCCCCATAGCCGTGGACTGCCGTCCAGCAATGGTCGCAACGTGGCGCGGATTTCCGAGGCGGGGAATGCGACGGCTCCAGCGCAGAACTGGGCGAAGACAACCGCAACTGGCGACCCGGCGGGCACTCCCGCGGGACAACGAAACGCTGTCGGTGCGCCCAAACCGGTGATGCAGGGAGACTCGATCGGCAAAACGAGCGCCGCAAGCGCTTCGATGTCTCCCGCCAACATTTGGGTGACGACGCCATCGACCACCGCCACCGCGGTGGATGTCCCGGGGTCGTAGCCGTAGACCGGGTTCCACGGCGTTTCGGTCGGGGTGGCGGTGGCTGGTGACGGGACCACCGCCGTCTCCGACCCTTCGGCGGGCCGCGGAGTGGGCGCCGGCGTACCGCCGCCACAGCCGGCAACGGCCAGCGGAAGCGCGAGGACGGTCAGCCACATGGCTCGACGAAGCATCACTACTCTCCAGACGTTAGAGCCCCGGCGACGGTTCCACATTTCGCGCCTCCGTGGACAATTGCGCCTCGTGCCGTCTTGACGGCGGACGTGCGTTCCCTACGGTTGGAACGATGAAGCGCGACCCGAGGCTGACGAAGCTCTCCTGGGACCACCACCATGGGCTCGTGATGGCGCTGCGCATCGAACGCGAACTGCCACTGGGCCAGGACGTCGGGCCACTTTACGCGGATCTGCTGACGTTCTGGGCGGCCGGGCTACTCCCGCACTTTCGCACGGAGAACGAGTGCCTGTTGGCGCGGCTCATCCGGCACCTGGCGCTTGAGCACGAAGCCATCCGCCAGACGCAGACCGACCACCTCGACATAGAGGGCCTCGTCACGACGATGCGCGACGCTTCGGACCCGGCCGTCCGGCGCGACGCGCTGGCACGATTCGGCACACGCTTGCGCGACCACATCCGCTGGGAAGAGGCTACGCTTTTCGAGCTCACGCAGACGACCCTCACGGAACACGAACTGGACGCCCTCGGCGCGGACATCGCAGAGCGCCTGCCGGATGTCGTGCCGGCGGGCGACCTCCCGCCGCGGCCCAGTTCCTAAGGCGAGGAGGAGAGCCGACCATCGACCGGGGAAGGTGGGGCCGTTGCCGTACGCGGCGGCCCGTTCGCTCCGCCCGCGGCCGTTCACGAAGACGAGTTCGGCCGTACTATGGGGATGTGGCGAAACTGCGTCAGTACTGGCCGGCTATCGTGATTGTCGGGTTCGGGTCCGCTGTCGTGGCGATTGTCGCCGGGCTCGGCGGGGGCACGGCGAGCATCGCCTGGACCGGCGGGATCATCGGCGTGCTGGCTGGTGTGGCGCTTGCATCGGTCAACGCGCGCAAGGCGAAGGACGACGCGGAGACCCCTGATTCAACCGGGGACGCGAAGAGGCGCGGCTAGGAGCTGGTCGAATCGAGGACCGGGGGATGTCGAGATCGTCGATTACCATTGAAGGACGCAGTGTTATGAAAAACGGTATGCGGCCGGTCCACCCCGGCGAAGTCCTACGCGAGGACTACCTTAAGCCGCTGGGCCTGAGCGCGAACGCCCTGGCGAACGCGCTTCGCGTCCCTGCGCCGCGAATTAACGATATCGTCCGGGAACGGCGGGGCGTGACGGCCGACACGGCCATGCGCCTCGCCCGCTACTTCGGCGGTGACGCCCGTTCGTGGATGAACCTCCAAACCATCTTTGAACTGCGCCTGGCGGAGTCGGCCAACGCGGAGCGCATCGAACGAGAGATCACGCCCGCCAACGCGTGAGGAGCGTGGGTACCGAGCGCGTGCCCGCTTCTGACCCTGTTGTACACTGGCGCGCATGGGAACTCTCGACGGCAAGACGGCTCAAGGAAACATGCGCACGGGAAGGCCCAGGGTCGATGCGTTCCGAAAGAGTGGCCCGTCGAGCGTCCAAAGCTCGGCGCCGAGCCGTTCAGCCAGGGCGATGTACGCTGCGTCGTACGCGCTTCGCCGCCGTAACAGCAGCGCGATCTCGGCGGTTCTGAGGGCGTCGGAATCAAGCGGGTGGTAGGAAATCGGAACGCGCTCAAGCGCCGCCCACTTCGTCGCCAACGATCCGCGCACGAGCCGCCCATCCGCTACCGCTCGGACGAGCGAGTTCGTGATCTCGTACTGGAGCAAAGTCGGAGCGTGGATTTCATGCCCGTCCTCGCCCCACCGGCGCATCTGGTTCGCCACCATCTCGGCGGCGGGCTCAGTGAGGGCGACGGCGACGAGCGGAGCGGCATCGACGACGCGGATGCTCATTGCTCCCGCTCCGAGTCCGAAACTGCCTCCCCACGGCCCTCGTGCACCCATCTGACGACGCGCGGCACCCCGCCGGTCATTGGGTCTGGCGGGGCCGGTGGCGACGACTCGCCAAAGGCGACGAGTCGGTCGAGGGCATCGATCAGCGCGCGGTTTGGGGGCCTGGGCTGGCCGTCTGTAACGCTTGCTTCCACTGCTTCGCGCGCCAGTTCCTCAGGTTCGGTCCCTTCGCGAGCGGCGCGCTTTTCTAACGCCGTGAACGCGTCGTCGGATATTTCGAGCGTGATAGTACGCGAAGGCATACGACTGTTCCTCCGCTCGCACTATACCGCGTCAAGCGGTCGGGCTGCCGGTCCAGCGCGGCCGTCAGATGTTGCGGCGGCTCGGGCCTGGCA
>JANXYE010000316.1 GCA_025350285.1 Chloroflexota bacterium | reverse complement strand
GTTCCACGGCGTTGTCACGCAGATTCTCGGCACGACGGAAGAGGACGAATCGTGAGTCACGAAGCACGCCTTGCAGCGTTAGGTTTAACTTTGCCGACTCCTCCGCCGGCCGCCGGGTTGTATTCGCCGGTCGTGCGAAGCGGCGCGCTGCTCTTCGTTTCCGGACAGATCCCGACGCGAGACGGCGCGGTGGCGGGCCGGGGCAAGGTCGGCGCCGAAGTGTCCATCGAGGAGGCCGCAGAACTGGCCCGGCTCTGCGCGATTAACGGCCTGGCCCAGGTGCGGGCGCACCTCGGGAGCCTGGATCGCGTGGTGCGAGCGGTGCGCGTGGGCGGCTTCGTCGCCTCCGCGCCGGGCTTCACAGATCAGCCGAAGGTGGTAAACGGGGCCTCGCAGCTCCTCCTGGACGTCTTCGGCGAAGCTGGCCGCCACGCCCGGGCGGCGGTCGGCGTAGCGGAACTTCCGCTCGGCGTCCCGGTCGAGGTGGAGTTCCTGTTCGAGGTGGCGAACTAGTACTCAACGACGAAAGTCAGCGTTCGGTGCGCCGCCCTCACCCCCCGGCCCCCTCTCCCGACTTCGTACCTCGCGGGAGAGGGGGAGGAACATTTGAAAGTGGTGAACGTCTATCGCGAACCTTGTCGATGAAGTACTAGACGGTGGGGCAGGGCTGCAAGGCACCCGACACCCGTCCCACAGAGCCGGCCGGTCGTCCAGAACGGCAATACGTTCGCGGCCATCCTGCGCGCGGTGCAACTCTGCCAACCCGCGCGATGCGTATACTCCGTCGGGCCGGGCTCAGAAGCCCACTTCCTGCTTGTAGCGGCGGAGGGCCTCGATGTGCTCCTTCGGACTGGAGAGCCCGCAGTTCATGGCGCGAACAGAGATGTAGTCGGCGCCCGACTTGCGCCAGGTCTCGGCCTGCTCGCCCCACTTCTCGGGCCCGGCGTCGTAGCCAACCATCGCCTCGACGCCGAAGGTGGCGGCGTCTCGCCCGTTCTTCGCCATCTCCTCGCGGATCAGTTCAAGCCCAGGGGCGACGGCCGCGGGCGAGCCTCCGAAGATGAAGCCATCCGCGATGCGCGCGGCACGGCGGTAGGCGGGCTCGCTGAAACCGCCCATCCAGATGGGGATCTGGCGCGTGGGCAGCGGCTTCAGACCAGCCCGTTCGATGCGGTGCCACTTGCCGGTGTAGTCGAGTACGGGTTCGGTCCAGAGCTTGCGCAGGAGGTCGATCTGCTCTTCCTGGCGGCGTCCACGGTTGTGGAAGTCTTCGCCGAGGGCGGCGTACTCGACATAATTCCAGCCGGTGCCAACGCCGAGGCGAAGCCGTCCACCCGAAAGCACGTCAATTTCGGCGGCTTGCTTGGCGACGAGGGCCGTCTGGCGTTGGGGGAGGATGATGACGCCGGTGACGAGCTCGATGGTCGTGGTAACGCCCGCCCAGTAGCCGAAGAGGACGAACGGCTCGTGAAAGGACGCCTCTTCGGTGTAGGGGCCGGTGAGGCGCGGCTCGCGGCCGGCATGGACAGCGCCGAGGACGTGGTCATAGACGAGGATGTGGCTGTAGCCGAGTGCCTCGGCCGTCTGGGCGAACTCTTTGAGGGCGGCGGGGTCATCGCCGAATTCGGTCTGGGGAAAAACGACACCGATCTTCATTGGGGTACTCCTTGAGAAATTTTGAACGCCAAGACGCCAAGCGCGCCAAGGATTTCTTTAACGCAACTTGGCCGCTTGGCGTCTTGGCGGCTAATGGCGTTCTTTCGACGATCCCCAGGTTTCCCAGTGGGTCACCTCTTCGACTGGCTTGCGCTTCACGGGGCCGAAGTTGGCGGCGGGGTAGCCCATGGGGATGAGGGCCACCGGGGTGGTGTCGGGCGGGAGCTGGAGCCACTCGGTGAGTTCCTTGGCCATGCCGGCCTGGAAGGTGCTCATCAGCGTGCCGAGACCGAGCCCGCGGGCGGCGACGAGGATATTCTGGACGGCCTGGTAGATAGAGCTGCCGGCGAGCAGGCCGTCGCGGGCGGGCGAGCCGACGTTGTGGAGGCAGGGGATGATGAAAACGGGCGCCGCGTCAAGCCGATCGACGATGGACTCGACGCCGGTCATCATCAGGCGGGCTGTCTTGTCGGCGGACTCCTTGCCCTGCTGGACGTAGGCCTTCATGCCGGGGTTCGAAGCGAACTGGGTGCGCAGCTTTTCGGCGATGCGCTGACGGTTGGCCGCGTCCTGGATGACGACGAAGCCCCACGGCTGCGTGTTCGTGCCGCTGGGGGCGCGGGTGCCCGCTTCGATCACTTTCCAGATGAGTTCCTGAGGCACGGGATCGGGCTTGAAATAGCGGATGGCGCGCTGGGTGTAGAGCGCGTCCCACAGGTTATCCGTGCCAGAGCGGTTGTCGGCCATAGGTACCTCGATGCGTGGAGATGGTGGCGCAACGATACAGGCGCAGGGCTGGAGCGAACAGGCGAGGCGGTGTTGACGAGGCGCTATACTCGAACGCGGAGGTTCGCTCATGGCCACGCTGACCGTTCCGCGGCCGCCAGCGCCGCTGCTCACCATCGAAGACGTCCTGGCGATGCCGGACAACGAGGACTACGAACTGATCGACGGCGTTCTGAAGGAGCGGGCCATGAGCAATGCATCGGAAAACGTCGCCGCGAAGGTTGTCCTCGCCCTTGGACCCAGCCTGGAAGCGTTGGGTGGCGAAGTTTTTTCCAACGGTCCACGCCTGCCGCTGTGGCCGCGCCGGCCAAACCACTTCGTTAAGCCGGATGTCAGCTACTACGCGCCGGATCAGTTCGAGGGTGACTCATATCCAGATGGTCCGACGTTGCCCATCCCGCCCGCGCTCGTCGTCGAGGTGATCTCCCCTGGCGACCGCAGCGGCGACATCGCCGCCAAGATCGCCGATTACCTCGATGCTGGTGTTCGGCTCCTCTGGGTCGTCTACCCAGACCAACGTCAGGTGCACGTCTACCAGCCCGGAAAGCGCGTCGAGTTCGTTCAGGACGGCGAAGAGCTTACCGGAGGCGATGTGCTCCCCGGCTTCCGCGTCGATCTCGCCCGTTTGATGCGGCCACTGCGCGCGCGTTCCGATGCCTGACCGGGACGGGAGCAGGTCAACCCACCGCGCAATGTCGCTATACTGGAAGCGGAGGCTCGCTCATGGCCACGCTAACCGCTCCCCGGCCGCCTGCGCCGCTGCTCACCATCGAAGACGTGCTGAACATGCCGGACAGCAAGAACTACGAGCTCATCGACGGTGTTCTAAAGGAGCGGGCCATGAGTATTACATCTGACTTCGTTGGATCGCGATTCGCCATGGAACTTGGCCTTCAGGCAGGCATGAGCGGCGGTTGGGCGTTCGGCGGGGGGCCGTCTCTTGCCCTATGGCCGCGACGGCCCAACCACTTCGTCAGGCCCGACGCGAGCTATTTTACGGCAGACCAGTTCGGCGGCGGGCCTCTGCCGAAAGGTACTGCGCTGTCCACTGCACCGGCGCTCGTCGTCGAGGTGATTTCGCCAGGTGACCGCGACGGGGACGTTTCAGCGAAAATCGCGGACTACCTGGAGGCGGGGGTACGGATGCTCTGGGTGGTGTACCCGGAGCGGAGGCAGGTGCATGTCTACCGGCCGGGGCAGCGGGTCGTACTTGTGCAGGATGGCGAAGAGCTTACCGGAGGCGATGTCCTCCCCGGCTTCCGCGTCGATCTCCCCCGGCTCATGCCACCGGTCGCCGCCTCACCCGCCGCTTCCGAGGCTTAGGCTTTCGTGGGAGCACTCGATTCGGTTGCGCGCCTCGTCGGTAATACGCCTCTGGTCGAACTGAAAAGCCTTTCGCCGGAATCCGGGGTGCGGCTGTTCGCCAAGCTCGAAGCGCAGAACCCAACCGGCAGCATCAAGGACCGGATCGTGCTCCGCATCCTTGAGCGAGCGCGGGCGACGGGTGCGCTCGCGCCGGGCCAACAGATCGTCGAAGCATCGACCGGGAACACTGGCGTCGCACTGGCCATGTTCGGGCGGATGCTCGGCCACCCCGTTGAGGTTTGCGTGCCGGAAAGCGTCTACCCGGAGATCACCCAGTTACTCCAGGCGTACGGCGCGAAGATCCGCTTCGTCCCCCGGCAGGCGGGCATCAAGAGCGCGGTCGAAGTCGCGCAGCGGCTGGCCGTCGAGGAGGGCAGCTTCCTCCTGAACCAGTTCGGGAGCGCTGAGAACCTGCGCACGCACTACGAAACAACCGGCGCGGAGATCCTCAGCGATCTCGACCAGGTCGACGTGTTCGTCGCTGGGATGGGGACCGGCGGCACGATCAGCGGCGCCGGGCGGCGGATCAAGGAGGCGAACCCGGGCTGCAAGGTGTTCGGCGTCGAGCCTCGGCTGGGGGTCCACGTGCAGGGACTTCATTCGCTCGACGACGGCTTCATCCCGCCAGTGCTCGACGAGTCTGTACTCGATGGAAAGATCATCGTCGGGAACCGGCACGCGTTTTCCCACGCCCGCCGGGCGATGCTCGCCGAGGGGATCTTCGGGGGAATCAGCAGCGGCGCCGTCCTCCACGCGGCGATGCGGGCGGCGTCGCGCCTGAAGCGTGGGAACGTGGTGATGATCTTCGCTGACGGCGGCTGGAAGTATCTGGGCACGAACCTCTGGTCGGTGGATGACGATCTCGAAACCGTGGACAAGGCGGAAGACCCGCTGGACGACATCCTCTGGTGGTAGAGCAGGCCCTTTGCCTTGCCGCCATGGCCCGCGCCTTGCATCTTGGAGGACGTGTTCGACTCAATTGACGATGTGGCGAGGCGGCTGGCGGAGCAGGAGTACTTCGCCGGGCGGGAGATTGCGACCACGATCTTCCTCGCCGCGAGGCTGAGTAAGCCGGTCTTCCTCGAAGGCGAAGCGGGGGTAGGCAAGACGGAGATCGCGAAGGCCCTGGCACGTACGCTGGGAACGAAACTGATTCGCCTGCAGTGCTACGAGGGCCTTGATGCGAGCCACGCGCTGTACGAATGGAACTACGCAAAGCAACTCCTCCGGATCAAGCTCGCGGAGGCCTCCCGCGAATCCGCGGATCGGGTCGGCCGGGAACTCTTCAGCGAGGAGTACCTCATCCGGCGGCCCCTGTTGGAGGCGCTTTCGAGCGAGGGCGGCCAGCCGCCGGTGCTGCTGATCGACGAAGTGGACCGCGCGGACGAGGAGTTCGAGGCGTTTCTGCTGGAGATCCTGAGTGACTTCCAGGTGACCATCCCGGAATTGGGCACGATTCGCGCCGAACGGCCACCGCTGGTCATCCTCACGAGCAACCGCACACGCGAAATTCACGACGCGCTGAAGCGGCGCTGCCTTTACCTCTGGGTGGGCTACCCGGCGTTCGAGCGGGAGCTGGAGATCGTGCGGGCGAAGGTGCCGGGCCTGGACGCGGCCCTGGCGGAGCAACTCTGCCGCTTCATGGAGCGGGCGCGCACGGAGGACTTCTACAAGCGCCCCGGGGTGGCGGAAACGATCGACTGGGGGATGGCCATGGTCGCTCTCCACGAGGACCACCTTTCGCCCGAGATCGTGGATGCGACCCTCGGCGTGATCTTCAAACACGCGGACGACATCGATCAGTTCCGGGTGCGGGGTCTGTTTGAGCGGTTCGCCGCCGGGTAGGGGGCGGGCGGCCACGGGCGTGCGCCCGAAGAGTATTCGCGCACAGGCGGCCGCGACGGCCGCGCCTACAAGGTCGCGCCGCGCAGCGCGGCCTTCCGGTCGTTGTGACGTTCGTAGCGGCGGGCGAGGTGCCAGGAGAAGGCGACGACGGCGCCGCCTATGGCCATATCGATGAAAAAGTGGTTCGCGGTGGCCACGATGGCCCAGCACACGATGGCGCTGAGCGCGACGGCGAAGGCGCGCAGCCAGCGGTTCCGCGTATTGACCCAGATGGCGGCCGAGGCGAGCGCAATCCAGCCGAAGTGGAAGCTTGGGATGGCGGCGTAGTTATTCAGGATGAGCGACGGCTGAGCGTAGCTGACGGCCGTGTTGCCGCCGAAGATGGTATCCACGAACCCGAGGTTGTATCCGTGGCCAGCGAGTAATCGCGGTGGCGCCGCCGGGAGGAGGTAGTAGAACAGCAGCCCAAAGACCATCGAGATGAACATCACGTTCCGCATGAACACGAAGCGTTCGCGGCCGCGGAACCAGAGCCATGCCCCCACGGCGGCGAGCACCGGGAAGTGGGCGTAGGCGTACACGAAGTTGGCGATCTCCTGGACCGCGTAGAGCTTGATCGAGACCGCCTGGATCTGCGGCTCCCAGAACGTCGCGGTGTCCCGTTCGAGGTCAACGAGGACGCGGGTCACCTTCATGGCGAAGTCCGCGTTCGCCGGGGCCTGGCCACGGAGGAGGAAGTACACCAGCAGCACGCCGATAACGATCGCGAAGTCGCGCGCGAAACGCGGCGCCCAGGAAAGGCGCCGGGCAGAAGAGAGCACGAGCGGCCAGGAGCGGGCGATCTGGGGTTGGCGCGCGGTCATTGGCTGTCTCCTCTCCGGCGCACCCGCAAGGGGCGCGCTACTTCCTCCAGATAGTGTGCCTCACCGAAAATGACTTTTCCATCGCTCATTTTACGCAAATACGCGGCCCGGGCAGAGGGGATCATGCTGGCTTGCGACAAACCAACGCCCACGTGCGGTGGGGGACGGCGATTGGGTCTTCCGGAAAGTTGCGCGCGAGCATGGCGGCGTGTTCGGCATCGAAGGCGGCGACGGCCTCGGGCGGAAGGCTGGCGCCCACCCCGGCGCTGGCCCTGATACGCCCGCGCCAGGCTTCGTGGGTGTACCAGGCCGGTAGATCGAACGAGAACGACTCGTGCGCGACGAACCCTGCCCTGCCCGTCTCGATCGTCCACTGGCCGTGGATGCCATAGGCGCCGCCGAACAGCCAGGATGGGTTGTGCTTCTCGATGAGCGCCTCGGTCGCCGCCACGACGTTCCCGGGCAGGGGGATCCAGTCGAAGGTGAGGATGGCGAGCGCGCCACCCGGCACGAGCAGGCGCATGACCTCCCGCGCCGCCTCCCCCCGTTCGAACCAGTGCCAGCACTGGCCAGCCGTGACCAGATCGAAATTCGCGGCCGGGAGTCCCGTGTTTTCGGCCCGCCCGGCGATGTATTCGATGCTCACGCCGGCGGCGGCGTCCAGCGCCCGGGCCTGTTCGAGCATCGGGGCGGCCGGATCGATGCCGGTTAGGCGGCATCCCGCCAGCGCGAGGCTGCGCGCGACCGTGCCGGTGCCGGTCCCGAGGTCCACGACGCGCTGCCCCGGGAGGCCGATGTTGAATGCCCGGAGGCGGCGGAAGAGCTCCTCCGGAAAGCCCTGGCGGTGTTTGCCGTAGTCAGCGGCGGTCTTGCCGAAGTCCACCATGTTTCGCCTCCTCGCGGGCCCATTCTATTCGACCTGCCGGGCCAAGTAACCAGCGCGGAGCATCGTCCAGAGGGTCAAGCCGTTGAGGTCTGGAACTCTCCGTCCGAGTCGAGGACATCGAGACTAAGCACGCCGTCCCTTGGGTCGTGAACGAGGACGCAGCGGCTGAGCAGATCCTGTCCGAGGACGGAACGGCGTGCGCCCAACTCGGGCGCGGCGACGATGAGCGAGACTTCGAATCGGTAGGTCAAATCGTCGGCGGCGAGCAAGAGGAACGCGTCGCGAATCCAGCCTCGTTCTGGGCGTCCCGCGACGCCGAGATCCTCCGCCGGAGGGAGCCCGGCGATGTCGATTCCAAGTGGACCAAAGTCCCGAGGCGTGATCACCGATGAGTGGGCGGCGAGATCGAGGACGAGCCGGATGTCGGCCCAATGTCCGCGGGGTCCGACATACAGGCGCGCTCGCACGAACGGCAGGCCATCTCCATCGAATCCGCCCTCGATCACGATTTCGGGTTGCGGGCGGGCACGTCCCTAAAGCACACGGCGCCCAGGTCCACTTCGGGTTGCCGCTTCAACGCGGCGATGAGTTGGGTGCGATCCGGCGCGTGACCGATCACCTTACGAGCGTGGATGCCCACACACTCGCCCGGATAGTCGCGATCGATACACGGGGAGTGCGCGAATTCATCGTCTTCCCGGAAGCGCTTCATCG